>JAJUIX010000129.1 GCA_029267455.1 Enteractinococcus sp.
CGATCAGCAGCGGCGAAATTCGCACGTCTTTGAAGCGTGGATGTTCTTTGAGCCGCTGGATATATTCCATTGTGCGAGTGGCATCCACCTGCCGATATGCGGTGATGTGCGGGGCGGTGGTGTAGGACTCGGTCACGGCTTCTGCTGTGGCTTTGCGCACCCCGGTCACTTTGATCGTCTCCGACGTGTCCGCCGGCCCAGCCGTGGGCGTCTTGGCGTTCAATGTGCTCGGGGCCGCCCCATCGAGGACGGCGCGGACATCGGCTCGGGTGACTTCACCGTGTTGCCCGGTCGGGGTGATGGTGGCTAAATCCAGGCCGTGGTCTTTGGCCAGTTTCCGCACCGGTGGTTTGGCTAAGACTTTTGCAAACAGGTCCGACTTCTGCGCGGCCTGCGGCGCAGGCTCGGGTTCTGGTGCAGTTTCCCCTTCCGGTTCAGCGTCCACAGGCGTTTCGATTTCGGCCGGGGCCGTCGGGACTTCGGGTGTCGTTGCTGCTGGCTTGCGACGACGTCGACGGCGTCCCGGGGTGGCCTCTTTGGGGCCTGAACCAACCAAGGGCGCCTGGTCCGGCGCATCATCGTCGTCGCTTGCCCCTGCGGTGACCTCAATGGCAAAAAAGTTATCGCCGACATGCACCGTGTCCCCGACTTCTGCAAAGAGTTCTTTGACGACGCCGGCCCAGGGACTGGGGATCTCCACGAGCGATTTGGCGGTTTCGATTTCCGCGATGACTTGGTTGACGGTGACCGTGTCGCCGACCTCGACCATCCAGTTGACCAGGTCGGCTTCGGTGAGCCCTTCGCCCACGTCGGGCAGGGTAAAGATCTTCATGTATGCTCCTTGCGCGGCGTTAGTAGGTGAAGGTTTCGTCGACGGCGTCCAGGATCCGATCTACCGAGGGCAGATAGTCCTCTTCGAGTCGCGATGGCGGGTAGGGCATGTGGTAGCCGCCAACCCGTTGTACCGGCGCTTCCAGGCTCAGAAATGCGTGTTCCATGAGCCCGGCGGACACTTCCGCACCAAATCCGGCAAAGGTGGAGGCTTCATGGACAATCACGGCTCGTCCGGTCGACTTCACGGCATCCGCGATGGCCGTCATATCCAGCGGGGACAGCCCGCGGATATCCAGTACCTGCAGGTCGTATCCGTCTTCCACACCGGCTTCGGCTGCCGCGAGGGCGGTAGCAACCTGCGGGCCCCAGGCCAGCAGCGTCGCGTCAGTTCCGGGGCGCGCTTCGACGGTGGCAAACGGGTCGGTGACTGGAGTGTCGAAATCGACCTCGCCTCGCACAAAGTAGTGTTTCTTAGGTTCAAATAGGATAACCGGATCGGCGGACTGGATGGCCGCCCGGGTCACCCAGTAGGCGTCGTGGGCATTCGAGTAGGTGACGACCTTCAGCCCCGCGGTATGCGCAAAGTACACTTCAGGCGATTCGCTGTGGTGTTCTACCGAGCCGATGCCGCCACCGTAAGGAATGCGAATAGTGACGGGGAACTGCTGAGCGCCGCGAAAACGGGAGTGCATTTTGGCCAGCTGAGACGTGATCTGGTCGAACGCTGGATACACGAACCCATCGAATTGGATTTCGGCAACCGGCCGGAAGCCCGCCTGGGCCAGCCCGATCGAGGTCCCGACGATCCCAGACTCGCCCAGGGGCGCATCCACGACGCGGTCAGAACCGAATCGTGCGGCCAGGCCTTCGGTCACGCGATAGACCCCACCGAGCGCGCCAATGTCTTCACCTTGGAGCAACACCGATTCATCGGAGGCGAGTTCATCGGCCAGGGCGCGGTTGACGGCCTGGCCGATGGTCAGCTTTTTTGTGCCGGATGAGACGTCATCAAATACTGCGGTCACGCTTCCTCGTCCTCCATCCAGCGGTCAAATTCTGCTGCCTGAGCCGCCACGAGCGAGTGGTCTTCAGCATAAACTAGGTCGAATTTGTCGCGCAGTGAGACCGTGTCTGGAGCGTCGATAATCTTCTCCCGCAGATCGGCTGCAAGGTGTTCAGCTTCTTCGTTGACCTCGGTGAAGAAATCATCTCCATAGTCGAAACGACGACGCAGATACGCTTCGGTGCGCACCATCGGATCGGCTTGGGCGTGGGCTTGTTCTTCTTCCTTGGTGCGGTATTTCGTCGGATCATCAGCCGTGGTGTGGGCACCCATCCGGTAGGTATGTGCTTCGACCAGGACCGGCCCGTTGCCGCGGCGTGCCGAAGCAACCGCACGGTCCATGACGGCAGCGGTGGCGATGGGATCGTTGCCGTCGACTGCAAACCCATCGAATCCGTATCCTTGGGCGCGTTTGAACAGCGGCACTTTGGATTGGACTTCAAATGGCGTGGAGATGGCCCAGTAGTTGTTTTGCACAAAGAACACCACGGGAGTATCAAACGAGGCGGCGAAGACCATGGCTTCGTGGATGTCACCTTCGGTTGAGGCGCCGTCCCCAAAGCATGCTATGGCTACACGTCCTTCTTCTTGACGTCGCGCATCGGTCCAACCGCGCTGTTTCTGGGCAATGCCCCAACCAAAACCAACCGCGTGCGGGACCTGAGCCGCTAGGACGACGGTATAGGGCTGCATATTATAGGCATTTGGGTCCCAGCCGCCGTGTACGGCGCCGCGGAAGAAATCGAAAACTTTCTCATCTGGAATACCGCGACCTCGAGCAATAACGTGCTCACGGTAGGTCGGGAATACCCAGTCGCGGTCTTCCAGTGCGGTTACCACTCCTGCTTGAGCAGCTTCTTGGCCCAACGAAGGGGTCCATAACACGAGCTGACCTTGGCGTTGGAGATTCACGCCTTCTTTGTCAATACGCCGGGTGTGGGCCATCAGCCGGTACATTTCGGCGACGCGCTCATGCCCAATCGCAGTGGCATCATCGACGAAAGCTTGTGCTGCGTCCGTAGGATCGATGAAACCGTCAGCAGATAGGACGCCGATGGCTTCTTCTGGAAGTTGATGCCCGGTTGGGGAAGAAATGGTAGACATATTCGTTTCTCCTGGTGAGAGAGGTTCGATACCGCTTCGGGTGGGAATTGGCACCGGAATTTCAGGACTTACCCTCATCGTACCCAATGGTGGTGGGCGCTCGTGAGGCTAGTCACATGTATTGTACACCCCTAACGCTGGTCATGTGTGCAGTATCCTGCACACCGGCGGCGCGGGCTGGTCAAGCGTGCATCTGACGCGTTATTTCGCGAAAGTAGACGCATCTGTGCCACCGCAACGATGCAGTGAAGTTGGACAAACACACCCTCGTTCAATTAGTTGAATTTTTCCACTATATTGCGGTTGTGATGCTTTCGTCCAAACGTGGGATAACTCATCTGTAACAATTCATCTTCTTGAGAGTGTCGCCACTGCAGCGCCCCGCTCGTAGTCCGCAGGGGAAGTTTGTAGACTCGAGGGCATATGGCTTGATTCAACGTGGAAGGATGCCGCAATGGCCACTTCGCAGGATGTTCTCGTCGCCGGTGCTGGGTTGATCGGATTATGCACAGCGTATTCACTGGCCCGCGCCGGTCATCGTGTCACGCTGATCGATAAAGATGAGGTGGGTTCTGGCGCAGCCCGCGGTAATGCTGGGGAGATCACCCCGATTCAAGTGACCCCGATGCCTGAACCCGAGCAGCTCAGTGAGATCGTGAAGGGACTCACCACACGTCGGCACTATTTGAATATCGCACCGAGCTCGACTCCATTGCTGTCAGCATTTGGTGCCGGGTTTGTCTATAACACCTTGCCCGCCAAGGTGCGGCAGAACACTCGCGATCTTGACCAGTTAGTGCGCGGCGCGTTCGCGGCATTTGATTCATACCATGCAGACGGTATCTCCCTTGCGGGCGGGGGCTACGGCTTCCTCAATACGCACGTCTCAGTTGATGCGCTCCAGGTTTTCCGGGATCATCAGGTGCGCCGCGCGGAGCTGCTGGGACAGGAACGCCCCGGTCAAATCATGCTCGATGAGGAGCTGCATGAATTCGAACCGGTCCTAGCCGAACATGTTCGAGCCGGGTTTGTGGCGCACACGGAGCGCTACATTGATCCGAATCTGTTTGTGGATGAGCTACACGCCAAGCTCGTGGAGCTGGGTGCGGAGATCCTCGAGCATACCGAGCTGGTGGGTATTACAAATGATGAGGCCACGTTACGTTGCGATGGCGCGGAAATGACCCGCGGATTTGATAAGGCCGTGGTCGCAACCGGAGCCTGGACCACGCCCGCTATCCGGGGGCTGGAAAGCACCCGGAAAGCCTGGGTCACCTCCGGAACCGGGTATTCCTACCATGTACGTCCCGATCGACTTCCGGGATATCTTTTGGCTTCGATTGACCGGAAAACCATCGGCGTACCTATGTCAGGCGAACTCCGCGTCGTGGGGCTGATGGATTTCTCTACCGAAATTGAAGAATTCTCGCCCCAACGAATGGATCATCTGGCCTCTCAGGCCTCAGCATTCATAAAAGGTATCGCTGATAAGCCGCGCTTCAAGGAGTGGAGTGGCCCGCGCCCGATGACGCCAAACGGTTTACCAATTATCTCGCCGCTCAAGACCGCACCCGATGTCATCGTCGCTACCGGCCACAACATGCATGGCCTATCGCTCGGACCGGTTACAGCTGAAGTGGTGGTCTCGATGGTGGAAGGCAAACCGGGTATCGTCGCGGGCGCGCAGATCGATATGAAACCTTTTGCGCTC
>JAJUIX010000247.1 GCA_029267455.1 Enteractinococcus sp.
GATCGCCGCACTACGCCAAGACTTCATCTCCGCCGGATACACCACCGACAACGTCGCTGAACTGCTCGGGCCCACTGCCACGGCCGCGCTGCATCGTGAACAACACATTCCGGCACAGCGTGCCCTGGCGCAACCATTGGCCGAAGGAAACCGGCTGGCCGGGTTGATCAGCTGTTTCATGCTGGCCCAGCCCATAAGCCGGCCAACCGCCGAAAAACTTTTTGCCACGCTTGGTCTTGAGGCGGCGCTGGCACTAAACATCATCACCCTCAATGCCGACGACGACGTGGTTGCCACCGTCGATATTTCAGCGTATGCCACCGACCACCCGGGAGACATGTGGGTGGCCTCGGACCAGACCGCACTGCAGCTAGGTAAACCGCTACCGGCCGACCACATTCTGGGGGTGGGCAAAGCCTCGATGACCCTGGCCGAGATCACCCCGCGCCACCGGGTCAACAGCGCCCTGGATATTGGTACCGGGTGCGGGATTCAAGCGCTCCACTTATTAAGTCACGCTGACCACGTCACGATCACCGATATTTCCACCCGCGCCTTAGCGTTTGCGGTCTTCAATATCCTGCTCAATGCCCCTGTGCTGGAGGTGGACCCAAATAATTTGGCAGAGCGCGTGACCGTCGCGGCCGGCAATATGTTAGCCCCCGTAACCGGCCAGGCCTTTGACCTGGTCGTGACCAATCCGCCGTTTGTCATAGCACCGTCGCACAACGTCACCACCCACACGTATCGTGAAACCGGGCGCACCGGCGACCAACTGGTGCAAGAACTCATCTCAACTATCGATACCGTCTTGGTCGATGGAGGAGAGGCCGTGATGTTGGCCAACTGGGAAATGTTTGGCGAAAACGACGCCTGGCACAGCAGACTGGAAACCTGGCCGGCCGAGACAATGGACATCTGGGCGATCCAACGGTCCAGTTCCGACCCGGCACAATACGCCGAGATCTGGCTACAGGACTCCTCCGAGCACCTCGAGCCGCAGGCCTACCGTCGGGCATATGCCAACTATCTGGCAGACTTCGAAACCCGCGGCGTGACCCAAATTGGGTTCGGCTGGGTGTGGTTACGCAAACGCGGCGCCAACCACCCAAGACCGCTGCACAGATTTGAATACCTGACCCAGCCCGTGCACCAGCCGGTGGCCGAAGCTTGGGCAGCATCGATCAACAAATACGACGCCGTCTATAACAGCGCCACCACCGGTGACGAATGGGCCCTGGCGGATGTCCACATCGTGGCTCCGGACTGGGTTACGTATGAGCAGTATCAACGGTTTGGCGCCGAGCACCCGGAGGTGCTCATGGCCCGATCGGGCGCAGGTTTCGGGCGACATATTCAGTTGGATACCGCTACTGCAGCGGTACTGGGAGCCGCCGACGGCGAGTTGTCCGCGGGACAACTCGTGGCGGCCGTGGCAGGATTACTAGGATTAGACGACAAGCAGACCAGCACGTTGCAACAATCCATCACGGCGTTATACGTTGATGGATTTGTTGAGGAATTCGAGCCCGCTCATGCCACCGGTTAGATTAGTGTTGAAGCTGCTGCAAAGAAAAGGAGCCACGTGAGCGCAAAAAGTTCTGCATCAACCAATGGTGATGTCACCAGATTGGTGATCGTGGAATCCCCGGCCAAGAGCCGCTCCATCGCCAAATTTTTAGGCGATGGCTGGATTGTTGATTCCTCGGTGGGCCACATTCGGGACCTGCCACGCCCATCTGATTTGCCCGCGGACATGAAAAAAGGTCCCTACGGCAAATTCGCGGTGGACACCGAAGACGGGTTCGAACCCTATTATGTGATCGCAGACGATAAGAAAAAGAAGGTCGCCGAACTCCGCAAAGCGCTCAAAAACGCCGACGAACTCTACCTGGCAACGGATGCTGACCGGGAAGGTGAAGCGATCGCCTGGCACCTGCTCGAGGTGCTCAAACCCAAAGTCCCGGTCTACCGCATGGCCTTTACCGAAATCACCGAAGAAGGCATCCAGCGCGCCCTAGAAAATATTCGCGAAATCGACACCGACCTGGTCGATGCGCAAGAAACCCGGCGCATTCTCGACCGGCTCTACGGGTATGAAATCTCCCCGGTACTGTGGCGTAAAGTCGGGCCCGGCCTGTCCGCCGGACGTGTGCAATCGGTCGCCACCCGCCTGGTGGTCGAACGTGAACGCGAACGCATGGCCTTCGTTCCCGCAGGCTACTGGGACATCACCGCAGACTTTGTGACCGACGCCGAAGAGACCTTCGCGGCAAAACTCTCC
>JAJUIX010000073.1 GCA_029267455.1 Enteractinococcus sp.
ACGCGATCATTATGCCGGACGCCGACTTAGACCAGGCAGCAGATGCCCTCATCGGTGCCGCATTTGGTGCCGCAGGTGAACGCTGCATGGCACTTTCCGTTGCTGTGCCAGTAGGTCAAGAAACCGCAGACGCTCTGGTGGCCAAACTGACCGAGAAGGCGAAGAACCTCAAGGTCGGTCCATCACTGGACCCGTCATCAGACTTCGGTCCTGTCGTAACCCCGGAAGCCAAAGCTCGTATCGAAGCGGCTATCGGAGCTGGTGTTGAAGAAGGCGCCGAACTGGTCCTGGACGGACGGGGCGTGAAGATTGATGGCCACGAAGACGGTTTCTATGTTGGCGCTACTATCTTTGACCGCGCCACCAAGGACATGTCTATCTATACCGACGAGATCTTTGGTCCGGTTCTCACGATTGTCCGTGCGGCAGACTTCGAAGAAGCCCTGGCGCTGCCATCTGATCACAAATACGGCAATGGTGTAGCCATCTTTACTCGTGACGGGGACACTGCACGCGAATTTGCCCGCCGTGTCAACGTCGGCATGGTCGGGGTCAATGTACCGATCCCTGTCCCCATCGCCTACTACACCTTCGGTGGGTGGAAAGCTTCCGGCTTCGGAGACCTCAACCAGCACGGTGCTGACGCGTTCAAATTCGTGACCCGTACCAAGACTGTTACTTCTCGCTGGCCTTCAGGTGTCAAAGAAGAAGCCAGCTTCACCATGCCAATCCAGCAGTAAAGGACCCCATGTCACAAGATGAACTTCTGACATCCGTAGAAGGCGGTTTGGGCATCATCACGCTCAACCGCCCCCAAGCGGTCAATGCGCTGTCATATAACATGATCGGATTATTAGACGATGCATTGACGGAGTTTGAGCACAACGACAACGTCCATGCCGTATTGGTGCGCGGCTCCGGGGACCGGGGCTTATGTTCGGGTGGCGATGTCGTCTCAATTTACAAAAGTGCCGTAGAGAATGACCTAGCCGGCGTCGTTCCCTTCTTCCGCGAAGAATACACGGTAGACCACCGCGTATCGGCATACCCAAAACCCTATATTGCCATCATGAACGGCCTGGTCCTAGGTGGTGGAGTGGGGATCTCGGTCCCCGGCTCCCACCGTGTCGTGACCGATTCGACCAGACTCGGTATGCCTGAAGTCGGTATCGGGTTTAGTCCCGATGTTGGCGGAGCCTATTATTTGGCTCATGCCCCGTGTCATGTCGGCAACTACATGGCCCTGACCGGTACACATGTCTCGGGTGCAGATGCGGTGTATGCGGGCATGGCCGATGTGTTGATCTCAGACGAGCACATAGAAGAGCTCATCCAACGACTACAGCATATCGAAGCCCCAGAACACGTCGATCCCATCCTGGCTGAATATCACGAGTCGGCACCCTCCCCACTGGAAGCCGAAGCCCACTGGATTGACACGGCATTTGGCGCAGACACCGTCGAAGAGATCCTCGCGGAGGTAGAAAAAGTTGCCGATCAGGGCAACGAGGCCGCGCAGAAGGCCCTCAAAGCGCTGCAGCGGAATTCACCCACGGGCATGAAAGTCGCATTAGAAGCCATCCGACGCGCGAAAAACCTAACCCTGGCAGAGACCCTAGCTCAAGACCTGCGCACCACTATGAACGCAGTTGCCGGCACCGAACTGGCTGAAGGGATTCGCGCCCAACTCATCGATAAAGACCGCAACCCACAATGGTCACCTGCCCGCCTCGAAGAGGTGACCGACGAAATCGTCCAAGGATTCTTTGAACCCGTAGACGGCATCGACGATCTCGTCATCAACACGTAAGGACCAACTATGAAAATCGCTTTTCTTGGCCTAGGAAACATGGGATTCCATATGGCGCGCAATCTGGCAGCCGCAGGATACGATGTGACAGGCTTCGATGTTGTTGAGAAAGCTCTCCATGCCATCGCAGAACACGGTGTGACACCCGCAGACTCTGCTCGAGCAGCTGTTGATGGTGCTGACGTGGTGATCACCATGTTCCCTGCCGGTCAACATGTTTTGGAGGCATACCAAAACGATCTGCTAGACGCCGCGAAAGAAAATACGCTGTTTATCGATTCGTCCACGATCGCTGTCGATGATGCGAAACAAGCAGCTGAGATGGCCCGTGCGGCTGGCCATCGTGCCATCGACGCTCCAGTATCTGGTGGCACCAAAGGAGCTGACCAAGGCACGCTGACGTTTATGGTGGGTGGGAACCAAGAAGATTTCGACCAGGCTAAACCACTATTTGAGGTCATGGGACGAAAGATCGTACACACCGGTGAATCCGGGACCGGTCAGGCTGCCAAGGTCGTAAATAACATGGCACTGGCGATCAATACGATTGGAGCAGCCGAAGCATTTAGTCTGGGTGAAAACCTCGGACTAAGTCACCAAACGCTCTATGACGTCATGTCGACCTCAGCGGCACAATCCTGGGCAGTGAGTACCAACTGCCCGGTCCCTGGTCCTGTTCCGGAGGCGCCAGCATCACACGACTATCGGCCAGGATTCGCCACCGCCCTGATGGCTAAGGATCTGGGCCTAGCGAAAGCTGCGATCGAATCCACCCAGACCCCGGCAGACTTCGGTATGGCCGCTTACCGGGCGTACACTGACTTCAACACTGAAGAGAACTCCGGTAAAGACTTCTCCGCCATTATCCAGACCAAAAAGAAAGGCTAATGTTGTCAGACCAAGTTATTTTGACCGAAACCGTTGATCGTGTGGGTGTCATCCGTCTCAATCGTCCCAAGGCTCTGAACGCTCTGAACCAAGAGGTGATGCACGCCGTCGTCGATGCGGCAGAAGCTTTCGAGGATGATCCCAATATCATGGCGATTGTCATCACCGGCAACGAAAAAGCATTCGCAGCTGGTGCAGACATCAAAGAAATGTCTGACATGTCCTTTATCGATGTGCAGCAGGCAGATTTCTCCGCTCATTGGGAACGGTTTACAGCGGTCCGGTTGCCAATTATTGCTGCGGTCAATGGGTACGCATTGGGCGGTGGTTGCGAGCTAGCGATGATGGCGGACATCATGGTGGCCGGTCCAAAAACGAAGTTCGGACAGCCCGAGATTAACCTGGGTGTTATCCCCGG
Source organism: Enteractinococcus sp. (assembly GCA_029267455.1). GTDB lineage: Bacteria > Actinomycetota > Actinomycetes > Actinomycetales > Micrococcaceae > Yaniella. The sequence goes on from JAJUIX010000073.1 coordinate 3,117, forward strand.
CTGGGGCGGTTCACAGCGTTTGACCCGCGCCGTCGGAAAAGCTAAAGCGATGGACATGATCCTTACCGGGCGCATGATGGATGGTGAAGAGGCGGAACGTGCAGGGCTGGTAGCTCGGTTAGTCGAAGACAACAAGGTCTTTGATACGGCCATGGAGATTGCGCAAACTATCGCTTCGAAATCACGGCCGGTCGCGATGGTTGCAAAAGAAGCAGTCAATACGGCATTCGAAACCACGTTGTCTCAAGGTGTGCTGTTTGAACGCCGCGCTTTCCACGCACTGTTCGCGCTCGATGACCAAAAAGAAGGTATGGACGCATTCGCCAATAAACGCGAAGCTCAATTCCAAGACCGTTAGAGCTTTGTGGTGGTCTGCCACTGAGTGACGCTCTTGATGAAGCGGAGGGCTGGAAGTTCCAGTCCTCAGCTTCTTTTGGACTGCATCAGCTAGTCCTCTACACCTGCCCCGCGCTCCAGACGAGAACGTTGATAAATGCACAAAGTGCGGGCCAGAGCTACGCTACGGCCCGCACTTTATTTGTGTAGGGTAGACCCTGCGCGGTGGTTAGTGAGAATTCATTAATTCCGGGTTCTGTGAGTTGTGTTCGATATCGATACGAAGGCGAAGGCTGTCGTGTTCTTCGTCCTCCAGTGCTGGTACAGCACTTGCCGAAGTCGACCCGCCACCGCCCCTCAGCACAGTGGAGGTGGCCGGGTTGTCGTCATGGCTCTCTGGAGCCGAGGTGGTCGACTCGATTTCAACCATCCCTTGTTGCCTTGAGAGGTGGACGTCAAGACCTGTGGTCTCGACCGTTGGTTCCTCAGCTGGCATTGAAGATGACGCGATTGCAGCGTCCTGAGTAGTAAAGGTCACAGCGGCTTCTGCGCTGCTCAGTGGACTTGTCTCTGAACCAACTGCGACGCCACTCAGCTGCACTGTGACGTTGAGTTGTTCTCCTGCGTCCTCAGGGGAGGGGTCGCTAGGCATCGGCATGGCGCCGTCCAGCCCAGCTTGGGATACCGCCGTGTCGCTTTCGAGTTCGGTTCCTTCATTATGGTTTTCCGCAGTTCCCCCGTTGTGAGTCGGAGCTGTTTGAGTCTGATCAATGTCGCTAGCACCAGGATGCTGCGCTGAACCGGTGTTATCGGTACCTTCCTGCGGTGGGAGTGGGGCCTGCTCAGTTGAAGACTCTGATACAAGAGAAGACGGTACCGAGGTCTCTGAAGCCGAACTCGTCGTATTTTCGCTCTCATCTGTGGGCGCAGGGTTATCGGAGACCTGTGCCGGATCAGTCTCGGCCTGCTCGGATTCGGTCGCCTCTGCATTTGGGGCAAAGCCGTCGTTGTCGACTTGCCCTGGGGTACTGGTCTCGGGCTCTGGTGCTGGTTGCGTTGGAGCCGAGGCTTCCGGAGTGGCGTCGGTTCCGTGAGCTGGTTCAGGTTCTACGGGGGTAACAGTCTCATATGTCGGATCAGACTCAGATTGCTCAGGTGACTCCGTCGCCGTATCTGTCGTTTCGGGCGAGGTCGCAGGAATTTCTGTCTGATCAGCTTGGGCGGCAGGCATCTCCGTTTCAGGGACCGTAGTTTCTGAGACCGAGCCTTCGTTTGCCCCCGGCGTCGCAGGGGGCGCTTCGTTTGCAGACGGGTTACCGGCCTCGGAGTCTTCGATGGCATCACTGGCGGGCGGTATATCAGGTGCACCATCCTGGCCTAAGTCCGGAGTGCCACCGTTGATATCAGCAGGAGGCTGCGGTGAAGTTTCATTAGCCGCTGGTATTTCCAGATCGGGCAGCTCTAGTTCAATATCAGAGCCGGGACTACTTGAGTTTGGTGCTGAAGGCTCCTGAACCGACGCATTTGGCGCTGGAGCAGACACGCTCGGTGACGTCTCTGGCACCGTCGGTGCTGAAGTCGGTGCGGGTTGTGAGGGTTCTGGCGTGGGCGTTGGACCCTCGCTGGAGGGTGCCTGCTGTGCTGGGGAAGGGGTGTCCGAACCACCGGGCGTGTCGATATTCGTGTCAGACGGCGGGGTGACAATGAAATCATCTGGATTCAGAGGGAATTGCAGGTCGAACAGCGGGTGTGGTCCATGTGGGACACTCACGCCGGGTTGGACGGCTCCGCTTGGTGAATCCAGGCCTGGGGCTGGTGCTGTCGTAAAATGCCGTAGGACGGTACTCAGGTCTGAACCCGAAGGTGTCCCTGAGGAGTTATTGGTAAGACCGCGCACCCAGTCAACGGCTTTTTCGCCTTCACCATATGCGGGCACTTGTCGGAAAAGAGTGTTCCAGCCGAGACTGCCTGAGAGAAGATCTTGAACAAATGGTTTTGATTTACTAAAGACTCCGGAGATTTTCCCGATACCCATCAGGAACTCACCATTACGTTGTGCCGCGGGCAGCGATCTGGCAGCGTTGATGAGATTGGCCCCGTCTTTGAGATCTTTCCACTTGAACAGTCCAGGACGGGCCAAGTCTCGCAATCCATTTGCCAGGCCTTTCCATTCCAAGGCGCGGGCTCCGTTTTGACCATATGTCGATGCCGCTAGGCGGAATCTGGTGATTGGTCCGTAGACCCCACGCGAAGCATTCCAGAAGGCCCGGCCGTGACTGGCGAAACCGTCAGCGATCTTGCCGAAGTTGCCGAGACCAGATAGTGCTAGAAATACGGTTGACAGAGCCAATTCCCAGCCTGATCTATCTCCAGCAAAGAACCCCATAAGGTCATCGCTATAAACCAACAGCGAGGTTGCTAACCCAATGAGGGGCAGAACCCACCCGCCGAAGAAAAATCCGGCGATCGTCGCAGCGATGGCCACCACAACGGCGATCTGGACGATCACTTCCCAGGCATCGGAATAGTACACGGTCTCCCACCAGGAGATCTGCGGAGCATGGTCTTGTGCCGCATCGACCGTGTCGGCATAGCGGCTGGCAGTGGATTCGTATTCTCCGTGGTTGCGGTGAGCTTCTTGACGAGCCGCTTCGAGCTCGTCAATGGCTTCGGTGAGCTTTTCTTCGTAATTCGCCAGCGTACTTTCGGCTGCACTTAAACGTCGATCCGCCCCACTTTGTTCGTCATCGGACGCCCTGCGCGCTTCTGATTTTGCGGAGCGGACGACGCCCTTCTGACTGCTGACAAGTCCGTCGAATAGGACTCGATTAGCCTCGGCAGCTTCTGCGCGTTGCAAACAGCTCAACGAGACCTGTTGGAAGCCGGGCAGCTCACCGGCCCACCCTTTTAGAGCGTTTCCAACTTCTTCAAAACTCTCACTGAATAAACGAAATTCGCTGATCAACGGGGTGATCTCGGAGGCAAATTTCTCCGCGTATTCACCGACCATATCCGGGTTGTCGCCAATCGCC
>JAJUIX010000068.1 GCA_029267455.1 Enteractinococcus sp.
CACAACCTGCAAACTGCCTGGCGAGCAGATAGAATGGCGGATGGCTTATCGGTGGTCCAGTATGCCACCGAGTCATCAAGCCTGACACAAGGAGGAACTGGCACGTGGCCGAACCCAAAGAAATAACCATTACCGTAGACGACCAGAGCATCAAGGTCGCTGAAGGAACAACCGGCAATGACCTGTTCGGTGATGAAAAAACTACGGTAGTGATGAAGGTCGATGGTGTCCTACAGGATCTCTTCCGTGTCATCCCGGACGGTGCCACCGTGGAACGCGTCGACATCACTGACCAAGAAGGCCTAGAAGTGCTGCGGCACTCCACTGCCCACGTGTTGGCCCAAGCCGTTCAAGAGTTGCACCCCGAAGCCAAGCTCGGCATTGGCCCGTATATCGAAGACGGCTTCTACTACGACTTTGACGTGGATGAGCCCTTCACTCCCGAAGATCTCAAGCAGATCCAAAAGCGTATGATGCGCATCGTCAAGGCCGGGCAAACCTTCAACCGTCGCGCCGTCGACGAAGACCAGGCCCGGCAAGAGCTCGCCGATGAGCCCTATAAACTGCAACTGCTGGACCGTCAGCACGACGAAGAAGCTGCAGCCGAAGGGGCAGCCGTTGAAATCGGTGCCGGAGAAATCACCATCTATGACAACCTCGACCGTAAAGGCGAGGTCGTGTGGAAAGATCTCTGCCGGGGCCCACACATTCCGTCGACCAAACTCATCGCCAACGGTTTTGCACTCACCCGAGCAGCCGGTGCTTACTGGTTGGGTTCCGAAAACAACCCCCAACTGCAGCGCATTTACGGCACCGCGTGGGCATCCAAAGATGATCTCGTCGCCTACCAGGAGCGCATCGCCGAAGCTGAACGGCGTGACCATCGCAAAATCGGTGCCGAAATGGACCTGTTCTCCTTCCCGGACGAGCTGGGTTCAGGATTGCCCGTGTTTCACCCTAAAGGCGGGATCCTGCGCAAAGAGATGGAAGACTACTCGCGCCAGCGCCACGAAGAGGCCGGCTACGAGTTTGTCTACACTCCGCACATCACCAAGCAAAACCTGTATGAAACCTCAGGCCACCTCGAATGGTACGCCGAAGGTATGTTCCCTCCCATGCACATCGACGAAGTCCGGGACGAAGAAACCGGAGAGGTCACCCGCGCTGGGGCGGATTATTACCTGAAGCCGATGAACTGCCCCATGCACAATCTGATTTATGCCTCTCGGGGCCGTTCTTACCGCGAACTGCCGCTGCGACTTTTTGAGTTCGGCTCGGTCTACCGGTACGAAAAATCTGGCGTAGTCCACGGCCTTACTCGAGTTCGTGGCATGACCCAGGACGACGCGCATATTTACTGCACCGAAGACCAGATGAAATCTGAGCTCACCACAACGCTGCATTTCGTGTTGGATCTGCTCAAAGATTTTGGCCTGGAGGATTTCTATCTGGAACTGTCCTCCAAGGATCCAGAAAAATACGTTGGGAGCGATGAGGTCTGGGAAAACGCCACCCAAGTACTGGCTGAGGTCGCCGCTGAGTCAGGCCTGGAGCTTGTCAACGATCCAGGTGGCGCAGCCTTCTATGGCCCAAAGATCTCCATTCAGGCTCGTGATGCACTCGGTCGCACGTGGCAAATGTCCACCATCCAGCTGGACTTCAACTTGCCGGAACGCTTCGATCTGGAATACCAAGCAGCTGATGGCACCCGGCAACGACCGGTCATGATTCACCGCGCACTGTTTGGTTCGATCGAACGCTTCATGGGCGTGCTGACCGAACACTATGCCGGCGCTTTCCCCGCCTGGCTGGCACCAGAACAAGTCATCGCCGTCCCCGTGGCGGAAGCATTCAACGACTACCTGCAGGACATCGTTGACAAGCTCAAGGCACGCGGCGTTCGAGCACGCGTCGATACCTCGAGCGATCGGTTCCCCAAGAAGATCCGCACCGCCTCCAAACACAAGGCGCCCTTTGTGCTGATCGCCGGGGGAGAAGACGCCGAAGCGAACGCCGTATCGTTCCGGTTCCGTGACGGTAGCCAGGATAACGGTGTGCCAGTCGATGAAGCCATCGAGCGAATCGTCACCGCAATCGAACAACGTCAGCAGGTTTAATCGGCCATGGCAGACCGCAGTACAGATCACGATGCCGAAACCACCGATGATTTTGAATTAGCCGGAACGCCTGATGCTTTTGAACGTCTCTGGACGCCCCATCGAATGGCCTACGTGTCGAAAGGTCAAAGCCAGGTCACCGATGAGGCGTCCTGCCCGTTCTGCACCGCTCCGGAACGTGACGACGAGACTTCACTGATCGTCGCCCGGGGGACCACGTGTTACGTGCTGATGAACCTCTACCCATACAATCCGGGGCATTTGCTGGTGTGCCCCTACCGGCATGTGCCAGACTATACGGATCTCACGGTAGAGGAGACCGCCGAGTTCGCGGAACTATCACAGATTGGCATGGAAGTACTACGCAACGTCTCCCAGGCTGCCGGCTTCAATCTAGGCATGAACCAAGGAAAAGCTGGCGGAGCAGGTATCTCTGCGCATCTGCATCAACACATCGTGCCACGTTGGGGCGGAGATGGGAACTTTCTTCCCATCATCGCTCAGACGAAAAATGTCACCGGAACCATCGGGGAAATGCGGTCTATCATCGCAGAGGCTTGGGATACAGCAGCACAAAGCTTCCGTGAGAAACAGGCAGCGGTGAATGACAAAAGTTAGACACGCCACAGGCTAGACTGGACAATTCCCCGCAAAGACACAAAAACCGGCCAGAATAGAGTCATGATGTCATCACCTGGAGATACCGAGCAGCGGCCGTTGAATTTGGCAGAATACTACCTGCTGATGTGTCTTGATGATTCCGGAAAGCTACAAACGCAGCAACACACGGTGCGGGTCGGGCTGGCAGGTGCCGTGCTAACAGATTTGGCTCGCCGTGGTTGTCTCTACGTCACGCGAGATGTAGTCATGGTGAACTCACGGCATGAGGCCGAACTGGAACAGCCTCTGCATACTGTCCTACGAATCATCACCGAGTCCCCAGAGAATCAAGATGCTGAACAGTGGATCAATCGGTTCTCACGTCCTGCTCTGATGAATGCGGTGACCAAGGTTCTGGAGGTCCGCGAAGAAATCGTCGTCAGTAAGAAACGATTTTTAGGGATATTCCCGCGCACCCGCATGGTCCCTAGCGAGTCATATGGCCGTATGGATATGTATGTGCGGTTGCGGGCGACCCTCATGGGTCGCGATACTGCACTCGATGCCACCACTTGGCCGCTCATTCAACTGCTGTATTCGACCGATGTTTTGACGCGTGTCTTCCCCGACATCCAACATAAAGATATCAAGGCTCGTTTGACAGAATTTCATGCCAAGGCCAAACGTGAAGAACCAGCGATCGCTGAGTCGTTGCAGGCAGTAGAAAATGCTGTCGCCGAGGCGCTCACCGCCACGCGAGGTCAGGCTACCGGGATGCGCGGCTGAAACCCTAACGACGAATATCTGCGGTCTTTCCTTGGGTGAGCTCCACGAGATCGGGGACTTGAAGTTCTAGTGAAAGTCCGCGACGGCCGCCAGAAACCCATATCGTTTGGTGATCCTGAGTCGACGAATCGAGAATAGTAGGCAGAACAGATTTCTGGCCCAGCGGAGAGATACCACCCAGCACATACCCGGTTTTACGTTGCGCTACTTTCGGATCTGCCATTTCCACAGACTTCACATCGAGCGCTTTCGCCAGTCGTTTGAGATCCAACATGTGCGCCACCGCCAAGACGGCATTGGCCAACCGTCCCTCAGGGGTGGTGACGATCAAAGTCTTATATAACCGGCCCGGATCAATCCCCAGTTTTTGAGCTGCTTCGTGACCATAACTATCGGTGGCGCTGTCATGATCGTATTCATAGACCCGGTGCCACACACCGGCAGAAGCGAGCGTAGCTAAGGCCGGTGTTGCAGCTTGAGACGCGCTGCGCTTCATGACAGGTGGGTGGTGATATTGCGTTTAATTCGACCAAGTAATGCACTCATACCGCGCAACCGCAGCGGAGTCAGCGCATTGGTTAAGCCCAACTTATTGGGTATGTCATCTGGCACAGCCAAGATCGCCGAGGCTCGTTGGCCTGATAGCCCTTCTACCAGCACGCCAGCAAATCCACGAGTCGTCGGTGCCTCTGGGGGAGCGGAAATAATGAGGGTGACGATCGGGTCTTCATCCTCAGAGTATTCCAGCGCCAAAAACAGGGGAGTCTGACACTCGGTGACCTGTTCCATTTCGTCTTCATGGCCGGCATAACGCTCCGGCGGTTCTGGCAGGTTATCCGAAAACTCCAGGAGTAGCTCGAGACGATCGGCCTCCGGCAAGTCTTGAAAGTCGGTTATGATCTCATCGAGAACCTGTAAGGTCTGAGCAGGCAAGTGGGATCCTTTCGACGGCAATGATCCAACGTTCATTCTAACGCGAATGCGCGTTAAAATATTTCGCCGGTGTCGGAACCATCCGACACCGGCATCAGCATTTAATTCACACTAGTTTGGCGCCTCACCGGGTTCTTCACCAACAACGATCGGCACGCCGACACTGTTGCCCCATTCGGTCCATGAACCGTCATAGTTTCGAACCGATTCATAACCGAGCAAGTAGCGCAGCACAAACCAAGTGTGGGCGGAGCGCTCACCGATACGGCAATAGGCAATGACCTGGTCTGATTGTCCCAGGTTGGCCTCTTCGGTATAGAGCTTGGTCAGCTCCTCACGAGACTTGAATGTGCCATCTTCATTGGCAGCAGTAGCCCACGGGACGGACTCAGCCGTTGGAATGTGGCCCCCGCGCAGGGTACCTTCTTGTGGGTATCCTGCCATGTGCGTGGTTTCCCCGGTGTACTCCGAATTCGAACGGACATCGATCAGTGGGAGCTTACCGATACTTTCCAAAACCTGGGCCTTGTTGGCGCGTTCGGTCGTGTCATCGCGCTGAACCACCGGGTAGTCGCAAGTCTTGATCTCCGGGACATCGCGAGTGATCTCACGTCCTTCAGCAATCCACTTATCACGACCACCATTCATCAAACGCACATCTTCGTGACCATAGAGCGTAAAAACCCACAGCGCATAGGCGGCCCACCAGTTGGATTTATCGCCGTAGAAGACGACGGTGGTATCGCGACCGATGCCTTTTGAAGATGCCATCTTGGCGAAAGCTTCGGGCCCGATGAAGTCGCGGGTGACTGGGTCGTTCAACTCGGTGTGCCAGTCAATTTTTACGGCTCCGGGAATGTGACCAGTCGAATACAACAGAGTATCTTCGTTCGATTCTAAGAGCACGACGTTCGGGTGATCTTTGTATTCGGCCACCCATTTTGTCGAGACGAGTTTTTCTGGGTGAGCATAGTCGGAAGGTTCCACGGGAACTGAGGTAGTCATGAAGCGGGAAGGCCTTTCATAGTGTTTGCCGTCAGAATATGACACGTATAGGTATTAAGGATACAAGCCCATGTGTTAATTGCCACCGCCCACGTCACACTACGACTTGTGTGCTCGCTTTTGAAGTAATAGTGCCGCCGTGGGGTCGTTGCGTTTTAGGATGTAGAGGTCAAGCACCTCCCTAGGTGCTTGTTACTATGCCGCAAACCAACGGATGGGATATAACGTGACTGAAATCGTAGCTCTGTCGGAGCGAAACCCTCAGGTTTCCTCCGAAGAACTTCTGGCGGGATTCCACCCGTCATACCGTTTCGGTGAAGTATCTTTCGATACCTATATTCCCGATCCAGCACACCCCTCGCAAGCGGCAGCTGTAGAGCGGCTGCGCGAATTTGCGGCCACCATGAAATCAGCAAAGAAGTCCGGTGGGTTCTTCTCGCTGTTTAAGCGTAGAGGCGAGAAACAGAAAAACGGCAACGGGCAGCCCAACGGCCTGTATTTAGACGGTGGTTTCGGCGTGGGTAAGACCCACCTGCTGGCATCGCTATGGCACGCAGCTCCCGGCCCAAAGGCCTTTGGCACCTTCGTCGAGTACACCAATCTCGTCGGAGCCTTAAGCTTCACCACGACCGTCGAGGTACTCAAGAAATACACGCTGGTGTGTATCGACGAGTTCGAACTCGATGATCCAGGGGATACGGTCTTGATGTCTCGGCTGATGCGAGAACTCTCCGACGCCGGGGTCAAATTAGCTGCCACCTCGAATACCCTGCCCGGAGCGCTGGGGGAGGGGCGGTTTGCAGCACAAGACTTCAAACGCGAAATCCAAGTCTTAGCCGACCAGTTCGAAACGATCCGTATCGATGGCGAAGACTACCGCCATCGTGGGTTAGAGCGAGCACCAGAGCCGGTTGCGGTGGGCACCGAATTAGAGACTGCACAGACAAACTTCCCCAATGATGAGGTCTTTGCGTTTGATGACTGGAGCGCGCTAACCAAAAACTTGTCACGGGTACATCCATCGCGGTACCGCGAGATGGTCAAAGATATCGATGTGTTGGTGCTCAGTAACGTCACAACGATCACCGAACAGGCCATGGCGTTACGTTTTGTCGTGTTAGCAGACCGGTTATATGACAAAGACGTTCCGGTGGTAGCTTCTGGCGTACCGTTCGAAGAACTCTTTACGGAAGACATGATGGCCGGTGGTTACATGAAAAAATACTTCCGAACAGTCTCGCGCATGACCGCTCTGGCACGTGAAGGGCATCAGGGAGAAAAAGCCCTGGAAGTTACGCCGAACACCGGTTCGAAACAATCCTGAACTCGTACGAAAGCGTGAGAGTCCAGCGAGCTGGAGGCAACCCGTGCACGCTGAGGAAGTGACGGCTCGACCTATGTTGCCCTGACTCGTCGTCAGAGGATCGGTGCTTTTCCCAGATACCAGTCGTCAGAGAGCACAAGCG
>JAJUIX010000196.1 GCA_029267455.1 Enteractinococcus sp.
AAGCAGGCTTACTGTCGCGCGAGCTCGGACGTATTGACGGCTCGGTTTGCACGTTTCTTGGAGTCCATGCGAATCTTGCAATGGGTTCGATCTACTTGCTGGGTAATGAGGAACAGCGTGAGCGGTGGCTGCCGGGGATGGTCGCACTGGACAAGCTTGGTGCTTTCGCTCTGACGGAGCCGAATCACGGCTCAGACTCGGTCGCGCTGGAGACCTCCGCGCGTCGTGATGGTGACTCCTGGGTGCTCAACGGTCACAAGCGTTGGATTGGAAACGGGCACGCAGCCGACGTCACCGTCGTTTATGCGCGTGATGAGGCTGACGGTGAGGTGAAAGCCTTTGTCGTCGAAAAAGTGGATGGTCAGTTCCCCGAGGGGTACACCCCGGTTGTGATCGAAGGCAAAGTCGGGAAACGTGCCATCCTACAGGCCGATATCACCATCGACAATGTGCGCGTGCCACACGATCACCAGTTGGAATTCGGGCAATCCTTCAAAGACGTCAACCGGGTGCTCCAGGCGACTCGGGGTGGGGCCTCGTGGGAGGCTCTTGGCCACGCGATGGCGGCCTTCGAACACGCCGCCCGGTATGCCCTGAACCGCGAGCAATTTGGCTCACCGATTGCCCACTATCAACTAGTGCAAGAAAAGCTGGCCACTATGTTGGCGGATGTGACGACGATGCAACTGATGTGCATGCGGTTAGCAGAGTTGCAGACGCGGGGTGAGGATAATCAGGCGATTGCCTCGATGGTAAAAATGACGACGTCGCGCAAGGCGCTTGCGGTCTGTCGTGAGGCGCGCGACATGATGGGCGGGAACGGCCTGCTCCTTGAAAACCATGTGGCCCGGCACCTGACCGATATGGAAGTGATCTCAACCTATGAGGGCACCGATTCTATGCAGGCTCTCATTGTGGGACGTGCGATCACGGGCAAGTCGGCGTTTACCGCGGGGGCCAAACCGCGCCCATAGCTGTCACGATGCGCTCCAGTCGTTCAGCTGAGGTTCCCATGTTGAGGCGCGCGCAGCTGGTGCCTACCGAACCGAAGCTGCTGCCGGGACTCAGCGCTACGCGGGCTTCGCGAAGGAAATAGTCCGCCGGCTCTTCAGTCAGGTCGGTGTCGCTAAAATCCAGCCAGGCTAAGAAGCTTGCCTGGGGTGGGTGGAACTTCACGCCGGGTAAATGGTGTGGGAGCAGGTCGGTGAGCAGTTCGGTTTGAGCTTGGAAATGCTCTCGAACGGCGTCGAGCCAGGCACGACAATCTTTGAAGGCGGCTTCGGTAGCCAAAATGCCCCAGAAGCCCGAGTCGTTCAGGGTGATCTTTGGGTCGAGCCCTTCAGGCCAAGGACCAGTGGCCGAGCGGACCGCGATACCGCATTTCAGTCCGGCAAAGTTCCACGATTTCGTGGCGGTGTGCAACGCGACTCCGGTGTGTTGCGCGGCCTCGGAGACGGTGAGCCAGGGAGTGTATTCCACCCCGTGATACACCATGGGGGCATGGATCTCGTCGGAAATCACGACGGCGTCGTATTGAGCGGCCAGCTCCGCGAGCTGACCGAGTTCCTGTTTCGAATAAACCCGGCCGAGGGGATTGTGGGGGTTACACAGCAGGATGACGCGAGTGCCAGCAGCAAGACCTTCTTCGATGCCGGCGAGGTCGAAGAAACCCCCGCGGGCAACGTCAGTTAATGGCACTTCATAGGGCCGGACCTCGCTGACTCGCATCCAATCGTAAAACCGGTTGTACACCGGCGGCATGATGATCACGCGACCGTCCGGCCCGGCGTAGTAGCGCATGAGTTTGGAAGCTGCGGTGGCAGCGTCGATATGGATGCTGATGTGCTCGGGGTCGATGTTCCAGTCCCATCGGTCGCACGCGAAGTTCGCAAACGCGGTGCTGAGGCCGTCACTTGTGCCGGGGTAGCCGGCGTCGTCGCGGAAGAGCGCATTCTGTAGGGTCTGGAAAATGGCCGGGGCTAGGTGTACATCCATTTCGGCCACCCAGGCGGGCAGCACGTCGGGTTCGACGGTGGACCACTTGAGACTCGCTCGACCCCGCAGATGCGAATCCGGGATATCAAAGAGTTCGGCACCGGTGGGCTGTGATGACTTTTCTGTACTGACCACGTAGAGCTCCAGACTGTCGGAAGCGGGGTTTAGGGCAGAAACTTGGCGAACTTGAGTATCAGAACGAGAACGGAAGGTTCGGACGGCGCGAGTGGAGGAACTCGTTGACGACGGCAGCGCCGAGATCTTGTGCTTCGGGTGCGACGACTTTGCCGTCGACGCGACGGGCCATTGCTTCCAGGAATTGTTTGAGCCCCGGATGGTTGCCCAATCGGAAGAAGGTGATCTCAGTGTGCAGACGGCTGACGCGGTCGAGTTCGGCCACGGTGGCTTCGAGAGTATCTGGTCTCGGTGGGTAGGCAAACCAGGATTGTCCGTTTGGCATCAGGTGAGCGGTGGGCTCACCGTCGGTGACCACTAGAAGTACCGGTCGCATCGAGGGGTGCTTGCGGAAGAAACGACTGGCCAGCAGCAGCCCGTGGTGCAGATTGGTGCCCTGTTCGTAAATTGGCGCCATCGTGGTGAGTTCTTCCAACGCTACCGGGGTGGCATATTTACCGAAGTTAATGAGCTGCAACTCATCGCCACGGAACCGGGTAGAGATCAGGTGGTGCAAGGCCAAAGCGGTGCGTTTCATGGGCACCCAGCGGTCCTCGGCGGCCATTGAAAACGAGGTGTCGACCAGTAAGACCACCGCGGCCTGGGTGCGGGCTTCGGTTTCTTGGATTTCGACGTCTTCAACGTGCAGTGTGAGTCCGTCGCGAGGGTCGTTGCCCTCTGCTGCGATGCGGGTGATCGAATTGGTCAGGGTGCGCGTGACATTCCAAGGTTCGACGTCGCCGAACTGCCAGGTCCTCGTCGCGCCGGTGAGTTCACCTGCGGCCCCGGCGTGACGGGTGTCGCGTTGGCCTTGGCGATCCGACAGCCGGTCTGCGGCGTCGCGCAGCAGGGATTTGCCGAGTCGGCGCATCGCCTGTGGGGATAAGCGCAGATCGCCGGTGGATTCGCGGCGCAGCAAATTCGATTCGTAGAGGGCTTTTTCTAACTCTGCCAAGGTTCGGGCGGAGACGGCGGCGTCATTGCCCAGGTGTTTGGCCAGTTTTTCTATGTCAATGTCGGACAGGGTCGAGCCGGCA
>JAJUIX010000089.1 GCA_029267455.1 Enteractinococcus sp.
CGTATTCACCCCTCCCCACGAGTTCTCCACAGCTTTCAAAATGGGTCTGAGCTTTTCCACACTAGCCCGTACAGAACGGCGCCCCAGACGCTTGTAGGGCGATAGTAGAAGTATCGAATCGAAAGGAGGGAAAATCAATGTCAGTTTCTGAGTCACCTCAGCCACGTCGACCCGCTGTTCCTCCTATCCACTTAAGCGACACTCCACCACAACCGAGCATCAACCAGCTGACTGACAGCATTTCCTCCAACGGTCTGGGAACTGTTCAACCAGGATTAGTTTCGAAGGACGAAGACTTCGAACAAGTTGAGGATTTGCTGCCGCTACATCAACGGATGTCGCCGGTGATGGTAGCCGCGCATGCATCAGTGAACCGCAGCCTGGGAACGCAGCTGGCTAACCTGACCCTTGCGGAACTGCAAGCGTTAAAAACTCAAGTTACACTCCAAGAAAAACAGCTATTAACCACGGCGAACCATTCAGAGCTCTTTGCCGAAATCTCTCCAAACGAAATCAATACCGCTGGGACAGCTGCGGCTGAGACAACGTCGCTTCAGCCGCAACGTACTGACAAACTGAACCTGCTCGAATACACGCAGATTCGCCAAGAGAACGCTCATCTATCCCGAGTTGTGTGCGTGCGAGCCACTGCGGATCTTGTTAAAACGCTTCGTCAGCCTGACGCACCATTCGAAATACCTGGCCGCCGGCAAGGACAGACGCCGCTTGCTGCAGCCACCTCGTTTGTAGCTTCGGTCTTAAAATTGCCGTATTCTGCGGTAGATAAACGCGTCACAGCTGCTGCAGCTATGTGGCCATCCATGCGATACCGGCGCAGCAGAATCAAAGCACCTCACATCGCTGCTCATCTGGAGCAGGGACGTATTCCGCTTGAATCTGCTATCGCTGCCCACGACAAGCTTGCTAACATCCGACAAGCCGTGCGTCGCGCCGGGGGCGATGAAAAAGCGGCAGACGATTTAGTGCAGCACAAAGAACGTGAATTCTTACCCCATGCAATGCGCAATAGTTCCCATACCTTCTCCCGGTTTGCAAAATCCAGAAGTGACGCCGTGACAAACGAGCTCATTGGCCCAAGCAAATCGCTCACGAATGAACAGATCAAGCACGAAAAGGGCATCTTTTATGATGCACCTATCGGTGACAGCCTGCACCGTCTCACGCTCGTCGTGGATGACGCTGAATTTTTACAACTCGCTGCGATCCGAGAATTCGCGACCAAATTGGATTCGGCAATCTCGACAATGCGAGCGCAAACTCACGACACCGCTCATCGCTCCAGTGCGTCCCCGACGGATGACCAAGCTGGAGACGAGGTCACAAATAACCCGCGAATTACACCCGAAGATATTGAGCTGGGAATCGGACAACTTTTCGATGGTCAGACAAAAGCCGAACGCTGGTTGAACACACTGCTCGATTTCACGTCGGCTGGTCTGATGTTGCACAAGACGTATGATCCGACCGCTACAGCCGAGGAACAACTTCGCCGCAATGAAGCACTGCAAAAAGCCGCCGAACATTCAGAAGTCATATCGGACATTCTCGAAATACAGTCAGCACCTGAAACTACAGCTTCACCGGCCCCGGAACGGGCTTCGGCTCGGGCGCCAGGTACCACTACAGACGATCCCCTTGCCGCAATGGTGCCTGCGGGTTATCAACTCCTGCGTCCTAACCTGGATCTCATCGTGGAAATACCGCTTCATGTTCTCCTTGGCACCTCTGCGACCGAGCACAGGTTAGCCGATGAGACTGCGGGTAGATCTTCGGAGCTGCCCACGATCCTGGATCAACTCAAACGAGAATACCGGGGCGTTACTGCACCGGTAGGATCGCCGAGTAATATCAAAATCGACTACGGTCTGGCCCGTCAGCAAGCTTGCCATCAGAGGCTCATCCCGATGGTGTTAGGAAGCGCGGGCCAACCCTTAGATGTCGGTCGAGCGCAACGAAGCTTTTCTCCTGCGATGCGGAGGGCCTTACATGTTCGAGATCGTGGATGCGTTGTACCTGGTTGTCCGCGCCCATCGACCTGGTGTGAACCCCACCATTTAGTTCCGTGGGCAAAAGGGGGTTCGACATCGATAACGAATGCAGCTCTAGTTTGCCGTGCACATCACGATGCGGTGCATAAGGAATTGCTTCAGATCCATATGGAAGCAGACGGGCGACCATCATGCAGTCTGCCCGTGAGCCAGGACCCAACGGGAAGTCGCTACCGTAATATTTTCTGGGCACCCTAGCCACCACTTATGGCCGGTGTTAGACGAGGTGTTTGTCCAACCATTCCAGTGCTTGCTTCACACCGGTCCGCCAACGGAATGTGGCACGCTCTTCACCTCGAGTCGGTCCCAAGTTAATGATCCCAATGGGTTTGCGTGCTCGATCAGCTTCCAAAAGAATCCGATATCCACTCATCACTGCCAGAGATGAGCCGACGATAATCAAAGCTCCTGAATCTGCTAAAAGAGCACTGATGGCATCTTTGCGTTGCTGTGGGACTATCTCCCCGAAATACACTACTGTGGGCTTGAGCTTGTCCGAGCCGCAGTTCAAGCAGTGAACCATGGTGAATTCGTCGATCCATTGCTGCGGTATGCGGGCATCACCGTCGGGATTTATATCAGCGTGAGCGACTTGCCATCGCTCAGCCACCTCGGCGTTAGCTTCATACAGTCTATGGCCGAACGCTTCCCGATCCTCTTTCGTACCGCAGACTAAGCATTCGATCTCGTCCATTGAGCCGTGCAACGCAATAACGGGACTCGAATGTGCCATAGCCCCAGCTTTGGCGTCAGCTTTTCTTTGGCTCCGCTGATGTAGGCCATCGACATTCTGCGTCACGATCCCAGAAATCCGGTCGGCTGCATTCCACCGAGCTAAGATTTCATGTCCACTATGTGGGGTGGCCTGATGCATGTGTCGCCAGCCTACGAACGAACGAGCCCAATAGCGGTGTCGCGCAGCGTCGTCGTGCAAGAATTCCTGGTAGGTCATCGGCCTGGAATGCCGCAGAGACCCTTCTGGACCACGATAATCAGGAATACCCGAATCAGTTGACATCCCGGCGCCAGTTAGAATCAGAGGCTTGAGCTTCAGCAACTGGACCAGCCCAGTCGAAGCTACTTGCACATTCTGATACGGGGCCGAATTATCAATGACGCGCTGCACCGAGCGGATGGCGGCCTGATGCGTCGCGTATGCAGGGTGTTCTTCCGGGAAACTAGAGTTCTCGAAAGAGATCGGCCGATCAGACGAACTCGTCATCTGACCTGGCCGATCTTTCAAGAATTAAGGGAAACCCAAAGAGAGAATACCGACTAATACGATGAGTCCTCGTCGTACTCATCATAGTAGGCGTTATATTTTTCCGCGTATTCGGCGTACTCGTGGTCGTGTTCCCTCTCGGGTTTTTTTCCGGTTAGCTCTCGCTCAAGTGCTGCCAGGTCGGTAGCTGGCGAGAAGTACTTCATGTCCCGTGCCTGACGGGTTGCCTTTGCCTTTTGACGGCCGCGCCCCATGAGCGTGACCCCCTTCGCGGTCTCTGTGTCCTCAGAAGCGGCAACATAAGGCTCATGTTGCCGGTGAGGTCTCTACTTCGTAATGGTTCGTGCTTACTAGGTTAACATGTTTGTGTAGCGTTCGCGCCTCTAGGACTAAAATGTGTCTGGTATAACCGGTGTTTTCGCTCTAAGATCAGCTAATAACCACCAAAGTCCCGCTGTGATCGCGCTATGCGAAGAAAACTGGGGGAGAATAAATACTGCTGTCAGGAAGGATGATGGACCGGCATGAGCCCAGCCGCGAACCAGCCTAATTCGGACGATGAGTCTCCGCTGTCAGCTGAAGACCCCTCAACGCCAACACGGCGTGAAATACGCCAACAACGGGAACGACGCTCACGCAGAAACTCATGGATTATTTTCTTCTCCGTGCTCATCGTGGTACTGGCCATCGTTGTCTTCTTTGTTTACAGTTTTAGCTCTTCCGAAAACAATGGGGACGTTACCCCCGCTGAAACCACCACTCGCAACCCCTCCCCAGGCATTGACGGCATCATCGCGACAAACGCTCCGCCGGAAAACTTTTTACCAGGCGATTGCTTGACGAACTACACCGATGCGAGCCAGCCCGCCGATATCGTTGAGTGCACCACTCCACACAACGCGCAGCTCATCGGGCGTCGTCTCTATTCCGAAGATATGCCCTATCCGGGTGAGGAAGAGCTTCGGGAATCTTCTGAAGCATTCTGCGCAGATATCCCCCTGTTGGAAAATACCCAGGCCACATACTCCATTAATACTTCGCGTCCCTCCGAGTACACCTGGGAAAACGACGGCGACCGTCGGATCGATTGCATTGTATCTACCAACGATGAAACGAGCTTTTCGGAGTCTCTCGTCGAAGAGCCTGCGGTCGATGATCAACGCTCCGAGGAAGAACAATCCCGCAACCCGATCCAGACTGCACAAGAAGCAGCCGAGAACGGCTCGAACGAGGATGCTGACCAAGAAGCTTCGCCTACCGACGAGGCATCCTAGCGCCTCAAGCTCGCCTCTTCGTCATCCATGCTGGACAGCAAAAAGCCCAACCGTCTGTGGTTGGGCTTTTTGCGCTTAGGGTTCAAACAACCCTTTTCGTGGGGTATAAACCCACGTCCGCTTAGCTCTCGGAGTCTTCGTCCGCCGCACGTGTGTGACCCGTACTGGTTGTCAGGGTAATGCCGTCATCATCCGCATCAACGACGACTGTATCGCCGTCGCTAACCTGTCCGGCGAGAATCTCTTTGGCTAAGTTGTCACCGATCTCTCGTTGGATCAGACGACGCAACGGGCGCGCCCCATAGGCTGGGTCATAGCCAACCCGTGCCAACCATTCGGAAGCAGCGGCGGTGACGTCGAGTGTGATTCGACGGTCGGCCAACCGCTCGCTCAGCTGGGCGATTTGGAGGTCGACAATTTTGACCAGGTCCGCGAGGGACAGCGGGTCGAAGTGGATCATATCGTCCAACCGGTTGAGGAATTCCGGTTTGAACGCGGCTCGCACCGCCGCATCGACCCTGGCGTGTTTGTCCTCGGGATCCAACGTCGGATCTACTAAAAACTCGGACCCGAGATTAGACGTCAGAATCAAAATGGTATTACGGAAATCGACGGTGCGGCCCTGACCATCGGTTAGGCGCCCGTCATCGAGCACTTGCAATAAAATGTCGAAGACTTCCGGATGGGCTTTTTCGACTTCGTCGAGCAGCACGACAGAGTAAGGACGACGGCGTACAGCTTCGGTCAACTGACCACCTTCGTCGTATCCGACGTATCCTGGTGGGGACCCAACCAGCCGCGCTACCGTATGCTTCTCGGAGTATTCAGACATATCGATCCGCACCATTGCTCGGTCGTCGTCGAAAAGGAACTCGGCCAGCGATTTGGCCAGTTCGGTTTTCCCTACGCCTGTTGGCCCCAGGAATAAGAACGAACCAATGGGTCGATCCGGATCAGAGATGCCGGCACGAGAACGACGCACCGCATCGGCCACCGACTCCACGGCCCGACGTTGACCAATCAAGCGCTGCCCAATGTGGTCTTCCATGTGCAAGAGTTTCTCTTGCTCGCTGGAGAGCATACGTCCGGCGGGAATGCCCGTCCAGGCTTCTATGACCTCAGCAATGTCATGCGCAGAAACCTGTTCCGAGACCATCGGTGTCTCATCCGAAGTCCGGGAGGTATCTTCTGCCTCAGCGGCCGCGAGATCCTTTTCCACCTGCGGAATCTC
>JAJUIX010000067.1 GCA_029267455.1 Enteractinococcus sp.
AGATCATCAGCGCAGACATCGCACGACAGACACTCGAATACGATCTCATTGATGAATTACAGGTGTTCGTGGCGCCAGTATTTCTCGGTGACGGTGTCCGCATCTTCGACGTCCCGGGTGGACGACGGTATGAATGGGAACTCGCAGAGGTTTTCCCAGGGGCCCGGAGAAGTTTCGGCCGAACCTATCGACCGAAGCACAGGATGCGGACAAACTAACTTTCCCATAACCCACCACTGACGTTGAGTTCTGCGACTCCACGACGTCTAGAGTCGACCATCGGTGATGATAGCCTGCTGATGATTCAACTATCTCAAGGAGGATGTTTTGGAACTCAGCATGGATAAAGGCAATCAGTTTGTCGAAGAGACTCAGTCTCCTGAAGGTGCAGCCGCTTGGAAACAACAGCTCGATGAGTATGCTCCAGGCGCTTCTGATTGGGTCGTGGGCGCGGTCTTTGGCGGCACCTACCAGCGCGAGGGCCTGGAGCTGCGCGATCGTCAGATGCTGAACATGGCCGCCCTAGCAGCTATGGGTGGTACTGAGCCACAGCTGACCGGCCACATCAAGACTGCAGTCGAAGTGGCCGGCATGTCGAAAGAAGAAGTTGCCGAGTGCTTCGTGCACTTGATGCCATATATCGGAGTGCCCAAAACACTGGCAGCAATGCGTTGCATGCAAGCTGCCTTCGAAGACTAACGACACAAACAACTACGCGTCGCTGGGTCTCACCTTGGTGGTGAACTCAGCGACGCGTAATTGTTGAACGTGGTCTTAGATGTTGACTTGGAAGAACGGAATGGACAGCGGGTATTTCCAGGCTTGACGGTTCCCGGCTTTGACCGCTGCGATAATGCAGAAGACGATATCTAGAACTAGGAATACGAGCCAGGTGACCCATCCAATGAGTACCAGCATCAACACGAGCGAAGCCACGGTATAGATGATGTAGCTGATCGCCCAGTTGAGTGCTGCACGACCCTGCTGGTCCAGCGTGTAGCTGCGCTCCCGATAGATCAACCAGACGATCAGCGGCACAATGAAACTGAACAGCAGATTCCCGATGTGCATGAGCACACCCCAGGTTTTTTCGTCACTGGGATCGACCGGGGGCTGCGAAGCATAACCGGGTGCATATCCTGGCTGCTGGTTGCCCCACTGCTGCTGACCGTGCGCCTGCTCATAGGGCTGAAATTGCTGGCCCGCAGGTGGTGGAGTTTCACTCTTGAGCTGCTGAATGTAATCCGCCAGTTCAGCATGACAGTTGGGGTGTTGCAAAATCACGTCCCGTAAATCAGGGCGTGCTACCGCAATCTGCCGAAGGGTTTCGGCATCAATCGTTGGGTCTTGCAGATCTTCGGGGGTGACGTTCGCCGGGTTCATTCCGTTTTTCATTTCTCCATTACAAATGACGATCCCACAGGTGGGTTTTCCGCACCTATCTTAGCCATGATTGTACTCCTGAGTTGCTCATACACGATACAGCAGGAAAAGAACTAGCCGGTGCTCAGGTCTCATCCCTTGCCCCGCAAGTGAGACGGGAGCACGATATAGGCATGACCCTCAAGTAGTGATGCGATAGGAGCCCGTCGATGCAAACTACCGATATGACACAGCGTTTCACTATTGCCCGCTACATGCCGGCACCACTCGACGAGGTGTGGCGGGCCTGGACGAAGCCAGACGCTATCGCAGAGTGGTGGCATCTGCCGGAAACCAAGACGCCGCGTGAAGAACTCGAATTCGATATTCGAGTCGGAGGGTCATATATCTATACCAGCATCCATAACGAGACGCACCACCGGACGGTTTCCGGGGGCACGTTTCAAGAGGTCACACCACCTCGCCGACTGGTGTTCACATGGGGCGCTCCGGACTTCAATCCCGAGAGACTACCAATTGTGGCAGTGAATCTTGATGAGACATCAGATGGCACCTATGTAATGTTCGAACTCGTGGGAGTCGCTGGGGAGCCCGGAGATAATGGCTTTTATGACACCTGGGATCAAGCCCTGGCAAGATTGAAAGCCTACGTCGGGTCATCGGCTTAGCAAGCCAAAACCGGATACTAGATATTAGTCTCCAAACATGCGGAACTTTGCCCTCTTCTCGGCTCAGTCTTGACAGTATTCTCATTATTTGGGGCAGAAACCGCAAGTCTCGCGCCGAAGCGATGCAAAAACTCTCGAATCTCCTCGTCAGCGGTGATTGTCCAAGCGACCCCAGCAGGGATCCAAGCAAGAGCATAGAGCAGATCGGGCAGGTGGTTGCTACCTATCGGCCAGTCGGTTCCACCAGCATCATTTGCTGTCGCCCTGCTAACCCATCCCCCGAGCCGCTGTTGTAGTTCTGTCAGCGGCCACTCCAAATGAATGACCGCTTCGTATCGATAAGAGGAAGTGGTGTCACTGGCTGTAATCCACTCGGTAAGGTCATCGGTTGGCAACGGACGCGGAGTGAACCGCACGCCGGTGCGTGATAACTTCGTAAGTCGATCCAAGCGAAACGTCCGCCAGTTCGCCCGGTCAATGTCCCAGCAGATCAGATACCAACGAGTACCGTCTGCCATCAACGTATGGGGTTCAACGTGGCGCGTGCTCTGCACATCTTGAGCCGAGACATAGTGGAATCGAACCAGCATATGATCTCTGCAAGCCAACGCAAGTTCGGCTACCACTTCAGCTTCGACAGGTCCACCCGAACGGACCGTGGGATTGGCATAATTTTGGAGCGCAGCAACTCTTCGACGCAAATGCGGAGCGAGCATCTGCTCGAGCTTCACCAGTGCGCTCAAAGTAGTCTTCTCCCCGAGTGTCACGGTAGCCATCCGCAAACCGACAGCAATAGATACGGCTTCGTCGTCATCAAGGAGCAACGGCGGTAACCGTTTACTAGGTTTCAACTGATAGCCGCCGTCAGTACCCGGGGTTGACGTGATTTCATAGCCTAGTACTCGCAAACGTTCGACGTCGCGGCGTACGGTACGCGGCGTCATGCCGAGCTCGTCGGAAAGTTCATGACCCGACCAGTGCCGTCGTGTTTGCAGGAGAAGCAACAGCCGAAGTGCCCGCGTCGTGGGATCTAACATATGCCAAATCTACGCCGCCTTGAGGACAGAATGTGGCCGCAAGCGTCTGTAGCGTCATGAAATATGAAGCCAATTATTAGTGCACAGCAGCTATCCAAGACCTTCCGCAATGCAGATGGCACCTCGTTCGCCGCCGTTTCCAATCTGACCCTGGACGTTTCAGCAGGGTCGCTCATGGCGTTTTTGGGACCGAACGGAGCGGGAAAGTCCACCTCGTTACGAATGCTGACTACCTTGCTTAAACCCTCTAGTGGACGAGCTTCAGTATGTGGTTTCGACATCGTAGAAAATCCAACACCAGTACGCGCTCATATCGGGTATGTCGGTCAAAAGCACGGCGCCGGTGATTATTATCGAATTCGTGATGAGCTCATTTCTCAAGGCGCCTTCTATGGGTTGGGCCGACGAGCACGACGAGCCCGGGCAGATGAACTGATTCAGATTCTCAATCTGCAGGAATTGGTCAACAAACCTGCCATGAATCTGTCAGGCGGGCAGCGGCGTCGAGTCGACATTGCATTGGGGCTTGTGCCAAAGCCGCGGTTGTTATTTTTAGATGAGCCTTCTACCGGTCTAGACCCGCAATCGCGTGCTGATTTATGGCAGCACATCCTAGGGTTGCGTGAACGATATGGGAGCACGCTCTTTCTGACGACTCATTATCTTGAGGAAGCTGATCAATATGCCGAGCGGGTCGTGATCATCGACCGCGGCAGGATTATCGCCGACGACACGGCGGCTCGCCTCAAAACTGACCTTGCCGGAGACCGGATCTCTATCACCCTAGCTGGACAAAACCATCAAGATGCTGAGCACTTAATGCAGCGTGTAGCTTTGTCGCCCGAGGTGCTGGAGCGCTCCTCCATCTCCACTGCAGACGGCAGCGCTACAAAATATGTCATTCCGGTCAATCTCGGGGACCAGGTGTTACCGCATTTGCTGGGCCAGCTCAACGAATACGGTCACCGCGCAATGGCTGCTGAGCTTGATCGGCCAAGCCTGGATGATGTTTTCCTTTCCCTCACCGGACGTAGTCTGCGTGAGGAGCAAACTTTCGATTCCATCCCGGAGCACACTTATGAGTACTAACACCGTCCATACTTCGCCCTCGCTCAAGATTTTGCGCGATACCGGTGCGGTCTTTCAGCGAGAACTATGGCCAGTAGTGCGCGACCCGTTTAGCGTGATCTTCTCGTTGTTGCAGCCCTTGGTTTTTCTGATCTTCTTCAGCCCGCTCCTGAGCGGCTTCAGCGGACTGTCGCTGGCTGAATCTCTGCAGTGGTTTGTCCCGGGCATCATCGTAATGAGCACCCTATTCGGGACCGCCATGGCGGGTTCAAATCTGCTGTTCGAGCTCGCGTCTGGATCTCACGAACGAATGCTGGTCACGCCGGTTGCACGTTCGGCGCTCATGGTGGGCCGAGCATTGAAAGAGATGGTACCTCTGACCATTCAAGCCGTCGTCCTGACACTTATTGCGGCAGTCTTCGGATTTCGGCCGCACTTGCCGGGGATGTTCTTGGGCCTGGTACTGCTGGCTCTTTTTGGAATTGGCCTTGGTGCACTCAGTTACGCGCTTGGGATTGCTTCGAGAAAACGAAACTGGATGTTCTGGGGTGTGCAACAAGCTCTGCTCTTCCCGCTGATGATTCTTTCAGGGATGCTGCTCCCGCTTGCAACGGCCCCTCATTGGATGCAGATATTATCCGCTTTCAATCCACTGACCTATCTCGTTGAAGCAGAGCGTTCCCTGTTCAATGGAAGTTTCGCTGATCCTGCGGTGTGGCAGGGCGGGATTGCAGCTGTGATACTTGCTGGCCTCGGTTTAGTTGTTGGGATCCGCATGATGCGCAAGAGTATTTGACCTTGCCCATCTATGCGAAGTGCCCAGATATAACAATGGCGGGGTATCGGACCTATTCCGGTACCCCGCCGTCGTTGGTGTGACGAGACTTAGCGAGCGGCTGTGCCCTCGGTGTAGTCGTCGTCGGTTTCAGCTAACCAGGAGAACATCTTCCGCAATTCGCGGCCGGTGGCCTCGATTGGGTGCTGTTCCTCTTTTTCACGCAGCTGTTTGAATTCTTTCGCGCCGTTGGCCTGGTCATCCATGAAGCGCTTGGCAAAGCTGCCGTCTTGGACCTCTTTGAGGACTTCCTTCATGTTGTTTTTGACGTGGTCGTCGATGACGCGTGGGCCGGAGACGTAGTCACCGAATTCAGCGGTATCGGAGATCGACCAGCGCTGCTTGGCCAGGCCACCTTCGACCATCAGATCCACGATGAGTTTCAGTTCGTGCAGCACCTCGAAGTAGGCGATCTCTGGCTGGTAACCGGCTTCGGTCAAAACTTCGAAGCCAGCCTGGACCAGGTGGGATGCGCCACCGCACAGGACTGCTTGTTCACCGAACAGGTCGGTTTCGGTTTCTTCGGTGAAGGTGGTTTCGATGACACCTGCACGGGTACCGCCGACACCCTTGGCGTATGCCAGGGCGAGGTCTTTGGCTTGACCGGATTCGTCTTTTTCAACCGCGATCAACGCTGGTACACCACGGCCGGCTTCGAATTCACGACGGACCACGTGGCCTGGGCCCTTTGGCGCGACCATAGCGACGTCAACACCGGATGGAGCTTCGATGTAGCCGTAACGGATGTTGAATCCGTGGGCGAAGAATAGGGCGTCGCCTTCTTCCAGGTGTGGTTCGATGGATTCTTTGAACACCTGTGCCTGGTGCTGGTCTGGGACCAGGATCATGATGACGTCGGCTTCTTTGGCTGCCTCAGCGACGGTCAGTACCTTCAGGCCTTCTGCTTCGGCTTTGGCCTTGGACTTGGAGCCTTCGGCCAGACCGATGCGTACGTCGACACCGGAGTCACGCAGGGACAGCGAGTGGGCGTGGCCCTGGGAACCGTAGCCAATCACCGCTACTTTACGGTCCTGCAGTAGTGACAGGTCGGCATCTTCGTCATAGTATTTCTTGGCCATGAGCGTGTAATTCTCCTATGTGGTGGGGTTGGGTTATTTGGTCAGTGCACGGTCGGTCATGGATTTGCCGCCGCGGGCAACAGCGATGGTGCCGGAACGCACAAGCTCGCGAATGCCAAAGGGTTCGAGCACCTCCAGTAGAGCTTCCAGTTTCTGTGCTGAACCGGTTGCTTCTACGGTCACGGCGTCGGTTGAGACATCGACGACGTTGGCGCGGAACAGTTCGACAGCTTGGACTACCGATGCGCGGGTGGATGCATCGGAGCGGACCTTGACCAGGATGTGGTCGCGCTGCGAGGACTGTTCTGGGTTGAGTTCAACGATTTTGATAACGTTGACCAGTTTATTGAGTTGTTTGGTGACCTGCTCGAGTGCGTCGCCTTCTGCTTCGACGACCACGGTCATCCGGGAGAGGCCCTCGACTTCGGAGGGTCCAACGGTCAGAGATTCGATGTTGAATGCACGGCGCGCAAACAGCCCGGAGACCCGGGAGAGGACACCTGGGACGTCTTGGACTAATACCGAAAGAGTATGGCGTTGCATTTAGGCCTCCTCGTCCCATTCCGGGGTCATATCCCGGGCTACTTGAATCTGGTCGTTCGAGACACCGGCGGGCACCATCGGCCACACCATTGAGTCCGCCGAGACAACGAAGTCGATCACGACCGGGCGGTCGTTGATTTCCATGGCCTTTTCAATGGCTGGTGCGATGTCTTCTTCTTTTTCAACTCGAATGCCGACGGCTCCGTAGGCTTCGGCGAGTTTGACGAAGTCGGGCACGCGCATCGTGTCGGCGCCGGTGTTCAGGTCCGTGTTGGAGTAGCGCGAGTCGTAAAACAGGGTTTGCCACTGCCGAACCAT
>JAJUIX010000206.1 GCA_029267455.1 Enteractinococcus sp.
AATCGCTCGATGAGATGTTCCTGCGCCTCGAAGCTTCCGGTGTGATGCTCCGGATCGATACCACCGTCGTCCCCACGATGGCGAAAACACCGACCCTGGGCATCTGGGAGCTCGATCTGCTTCGTAGCGTCGAAAATGTAGTTCGCCTGGGTCACATTAAGTACGTGGCCGAAAGCCAGCTGGTCCTGCACGACGGAACCGTTGGCCTGCCCGCGAGGGCACTCATAGTGCACAGCGCTGCCTCCGGATTGCAGTACCCACCCATGGTCCCCATCTGGGGTGCCGACAAAATACGGCTCCAGACGATCCGGGCCGGTTTCCCATGCTTCTGCGCAGCGCTGGCCGGGTACGTCGAAGCAACCCGCGACGACGATCGGGAGCGCAACCGGCTGTGTCCACCCAACAATCTTCCCAACAACCCGGCCGACTGGGCACAGATGCAGGTCCGGGGAGCCCGGGCGACGCGTCAGTATAGTGCTGAACCAGACATCGCCGCGTGGGCTAATGGCTGTGCCCTCAATCCCGCGCGCATCGCCCCGTCCCAACGCCACGAACCAGCGGTGCGCTCCGCCGTGACCCGGCTGGGAGACGTCGCTACCCAGGGGCTCATCCGGATGACGGAACTTGCCCAGGGTGCGGCGTAGGCGCGGTCGTGGACGAGCTGGGGCCAGCGCTGAATGACGGGTCGCCGAAGACATTCAGCTGCTGTAAGGGCCCGGCCCCTCAAAGTACGCGCACGCACCATACAAAGGGCGAGTTCTATTGGCAATTGTCAGCCATGATTGCCTGAACTATTGTGCTGGGTAACATCTCCCGAAACACGTGCTCACGGCGTCGATCCAGCCGGGATTGCGCGTGAGGTCCCAACCGATTCCTACCAACTTGACCCGTTAGGACCCGGAATGACGCATTATTTTGGCCTATTGCGCGGCGTCAACGTCGGCGGCAAGAACAAAGTCCCCATGTCGGATCTGCGGGAAGGACTTCGAAGTCTGGGATATGCCAATGTGTCCACCTATATCGCCAGCGGGAACGTGTTGTTCGAGTCCGCTGACAATGCCGAGCACATCCGAACGCGAATCGAAGCCGCGCTGATCCAGACGTTCAAGCTCGAGGACATGATCAAGGTCTTGGTGATGACTAGAGAACAGCTCCACGATGTCATCGCGAACAAGCCATCACACTTCGGCGACCGACCGGACACCTACCACAGCGATGCAATATTCCTACTGGGCATCGACACTACGGAGGCCATGACAGCGTTCAGCCCGCGGGAAGGAGTCGACACTATTTGGCCGGGCGACGGTGTCATCTACTCGCAACGCGTAAGCGCCCAGCGCACGAAGAGCCGGTTGAACCGTATTACAGCTTCGCCTCTCTACAAGTCAATGACCATTCGCAGCTGGAACACCACCGTGAAGCTATGGGAACTGAGCCGTGCGAGATGACCGGCTCAGGCCTTACCTCCTGCAATCGCACAATCACCGCCAAGCGGAGCGGCAACAACTTTCTCAACAACGGCGAAGCCAATTGGGACGACGACTACACCGAGATGATCAATGAGTGCCTGCTCATCATCACCTCGGCATTCCAGTCAGCGAGTAGTTATTGGAGACGACCGACGATCGCCTGTCTAGGATGACTGGGGATGGTGTGCAAATCGAAGGCACCTGCTAGTCACTACTTCTCCGATAACGCCTGCCAATGCAGGTCCGGTGTGATCGCAAGCCTCGTCATCTGCAGAAGTTTTCAAAATCATGCTTTTGTCGTTTGAGGATCCGAGCTTTTTCATGGAGCATCTATCCGCGACCACAGCTGTCTATATATCATAGAAGTACTCTCATTTCATGCGGGCCATTTGGATGCGTAACGGATCTCAAGCTCCAATTTCAGCGCCGAATATGCCGCACGGTGAGCGAGCACGAGGAGGACTGACTCATGAATCAGGAACACCTTCTCATCATTCTAGGAGTGGCACTCTTTTTCGCAGGCCTGATCAGCGGTTTAGTAATTCCAAAGCTCACTTTGCCCAGGATGGGCCTCACCAGCCACCTCGAAGGCACCCAGAACGGCATGTTCCTCATCCTCGTCGGCTTAATTTGGGGGCGGCTCGATCTCAGCGAGCTATGGCTGCAGATAGCCTTCTGGACGCTGTTGTATGGCACCTGGGCGAACTGGGGTGCGGCATTATTGGCAGGCATCTGGGGTACAGGCGAGCGTTCACCGATCGCTTCCGGGGGACGCACCGGTACGCCAGTCCACGAAAGGATCGTTTCGACCATGCTCGTGAGTGTAGGGATCTCCGATTTGATCGCCGTCGCGATCATCTTCATCGGGCTGCTGCTCTAGCGTGGAAATTTCATGGTGAGTTGGTGTGAGGTGGGTGCTTATACGATAAAAGGTGCTCCTGACCTGTGAGAAGAGTAGTTACCAGAGCCCAATCCAGATGGAGCTCACTGAGTGCCGCCCGTTTTCATCTGGAGCCGTCCTGCTCCGGTATGCAACATCTGGCCCCAGGTGACCCAGCCGGCAACAACAAAGGTCGACCCGGAAAATCGGATCGACCTTTACTGTGTGCGCGAACGCTAGCACTCGGGCATGATCACCGCGACGGCGAGTCCGCCTCGTGAGGTTTCTTTGTACTTATCCATCATGTCAGCACCGGTGGCGCGCATCGTCTCAATAGCCTGATCCAGGCTGACTTTGTGGCTGCCATCGCCGCGCAGGGCAAGCCGGGCCGCGTTGATGGCCTTGACCGAGGCGATCGCGTTGCGCTCGATACATGGAATCTGCACGAGCCCACCCACCGGATCACACGTCATCCCGAGGTTGTGCTCCAAAGCGACCTCGGCGGCGTTTTCTACTTGGGTCGGTGTGCCACCCAGGACCGCCGCTAATCCGGCAGCAGCCATGGCACAGGCCGAACCAACCTCACCCTGACATCCCACCTCAGCGCCCGAGATGGACGCCTGAGTTTTGATGATGATGCCAATAGCACCGGCGGTCAGCATGAATTCCACGATCTTGTCGTCGGTGACGTCGTCGAGGAATCTGGTGTAGTAGTGCAGTACCGCCGGGATGATGCCAGCTGCTCCATTGGTTGGCGCCGTGAC
>JAJUIX010000124.1 GCA_029267455.1 Enteractinococcus sp.
GCGCAGTACGGTTCGACCCGGTCCATAAATGCGGGCACTGCCGCGGGTATTGCCATGCACTGTTGGATCCGCCAACACGGCGGGACAGTTCGCTAGACTGGCCCAAGAATCATAAGTTTCATACCAAGGAGCTTTCATGGCATTTGCCACCCCAGACCAGTACGCCGAAATGATCGACGCCGCCAAAACCGGCGGCTACGCTTATCCAGCGATCAACGTGACCAGTTCACAGACCCTCAACGCAGCACTGCGCGGGTTCGCCGAAGCCGAATCCGACGGCATCATCCAGATCTCTAACGGTGGTGCAAAATATTTCTCCGGCTCCAACATTAACGATATGGTCACCGGCTCCCTGGCTTTTGCCGCTTTCGCTCGTGAAGTTGCCAAGAACTACGGGGTGCGCATCGCCATTCACACCGACCACGCAATGCGCGACAAACTCGATAACTGGGTAATCCCGTTGCTCGATGCCTCCGAAGCCGAAGTCAAGGCCGGCCGTGATCCGATCTTCCACTCACACATGTGGGACGGTTCGGCAGAAACCGTGCCAGAAAACATGCGCATCGCCGAGCAACTGCTCGAACGCACCAAATTTAACAAACAGATTTTGGAAATTGAAGTTGGCGTCGTCGGTGGTGAAGAAGACGGTTACGCCGCGGCGGTCGACGAGAAGCTCTACACCACGGTCGAAGACGCGCGCCAAATCGTCAATGCGCTGGGCACCGGACAGAACGGTCGCTACATCACGGCCCTGATCTTTGGCAACGTCCACGGGGTGTACAAGCCCGGTGGCGTGAAACTGCGCCCCGAGTTACTCAAAGAAATTCAGGATGCCATCGGCGAAGAGCTCGGCCAAGAACGTCCATTCGACCTCGTTTTCCACGGCGGTTCTGGCTCCTCGGCACAAGACATCGCCGATGCCGTGTCCTATGGCGTCATCAAGATGAACGTCGACACCGACACCCAGTATGCCTTCACCCGCCCGGTTGCCAGTCACATGTTTGAAAACTACGACGGCGTGCTGAAGGTCGACGGCCACGTGGGCGATAAATCCAAATATGATCCGCGCTCCTGGGGTAAAGCCGCCGAAGCTGGTATGGCCGCTCGAGTGGTTGAGGCTTGTCAAAACCTCGGCTCTGCAGGAAAATCACTGAAGTCATGAGCGAAACAAAATGGGTACAGATCAGCATCTATGTACCGATGGGAAACGCCGAACAAGTCCGCACCGCATTAGCTGATGCCGGTGCCGGACGACTCGGCAACTACTCCGGGGCCAGCTGGTCGACCACCGGGGTCGGACGATTCACCCCGATGGAAGGCGCGAACCCCACCATCGGTGCCGTTGGTGTGCCAGCCGATGTACCCGAACACAAAATCGAAGTTCTGGCTCCGCGCGAGATTGCCCGCAGTGTGATTGAAGCGGCCATCGCAGCGCACCCGTATGAAGAGCCGGCCTATTACGTCACCGACGTCTACATGGCCGACGAGCTCTAATCGATCTTTTGTAACTGACTGGTCAGATGCTGCTGCATCTGCTCACCTACTGCCGCCATATCAAACTCGTGGAAGACCGACGTGCGGTCTGGATTGAATACATAGTGCCGCATCGTGTTTTCCACGAGTTTGGCCGTGGTGGTATTGCGAATCTCCGAATACCCAAACACCATCGTGAGGCTGCCGTCGTCATTTGGTGTGACAGTGCCTTCTAAGAGTTCGGTTTGACCCGTCGGTTGCGCGAGCACGAACTCGACGAGCCCGCCTTCTCGTGGACGAAAATATCCCACCTCGGTGTGCATGGGCCCGCCCTCGGCGTTTTTCGTGAACTGTTCATACCGCAAAAAGGGCTTCCCTTCGACAGCGCGAAACGTGATGGTCTCTTGGTAATCAAACGGTTCGGGAATCGTTGGATAGGCGCCGTGACCCGGCCCCTCCCAGGTCCCGATGAGAAACGCATAGGGTGCTACCAAATCATGCATAGTCATGTGGCCATTAAACGCCATCGCCCAGTCACTGACGAGTCCCCGTATACTCACAAGCAACGTCAAGACTCAAAACACCGGAGGTACGGCTTATGGAACTGCCGTGGTTTGCATGGATCGCAATCGTGGCCATCATCATGTGGGGCTTGGTGACGATGGTCGGAAGTATCACCGGTCGGCCACACCGGATGCGGCGCCTCGATCGTCACGAGGACGAAATTGAACAACTCAAGCGCCGAACTGAACAGCTTGAAGCTCACCTGTATCGCAGTCGCTAGGTGAGCAACACCAACCGCCACCATTTCGGCCTCAACCTTTCCACCTAGTGGCAATGAGTACGGATCCTAAATTTCCGCTTTTCTAGCTTTGTCAAGATACTTGTCAAGGGGTGCTGCTCCCTAAGCTAAGGGCTTGTGCTGCGTTGCTACTTAATTTCAATGTTATATGGTTACTTATGGACCAAAGATCTTGAGAAAAACTTAAAAGTGTCTTGAACTCTGCGACCTTTCGGCGGCATCCCGGAGTGGATGCCGAGCGCATTTTTTATGAGAAAGGTGGAACTACATGACGAAGAAAATACTGATAATTTCAGATCATGGAGATCCGCTCACACCTTTAGGCGGAAAACAATCCGGCGGTCAAAACAACTATGTGTTGCAACTGTCGCTCGCGTTAGAAACCATCGGATATACCGTGGATGTCGTAACGCACTGGAGCGACCCGTCGGCTCCCCAACGAGAATCCTTCTCGGAACATTGCCAAGTCCTCCGCGTCTCGGCAGGTCGCAGAAAATTCCTCTCGAAGAACGCCATGTATGAGCTCCTACCGGCGTTCTATGACGAAATGACCTCAATGGTATCGATTGGCTCCTACGAGCTGATCCACACAAACTACTGGCTTTCTGGCTTGCTCGGAGAGCGCTTGCAACGGGAGTATGGCATACCGTTTGTGCATACTTCGCACTCGCTGGCCAAGGCCAAACAATTTGGCACCGGGGAACTTGATACCCGACGATTTACGGCCGAATGCCACGTCATTCGCTCCGCACAGGCGGTCATCGCAACAACGCAATACGAAAAAGACCTCATCCAAAGCTTTGAACCGGACTGTGCCCCAATTTATGTGATCCCATGCGGTGTGAGCGATATTTTCAAACCTACCCCTGACCAGGTCGAGGACCGAGGCCTCACCACATTCCTGTACGCCGGCAGACTGGTAGAAGAAAAAGGCATATTCACACTGCTGTCGGCCTTCAAGGACTTTAAAGCGCGACGGAAGAACCGTACGAAAACGCAACTGATCATTGCCGGTGGCGACAAGTCCAGTGTTGATCTGAAGAAACACCTGCCACGCGATCGCAAGTTGAAAAAATATACGAATGGACTCGAGGAGTCCGTGAAATTCATTGGCCCACAGTCCCCAGAATCGCTGACCAAACTCTTCAACCAAGCCTCAGCGACCGTCGTACCGTCCTACTATGAATCCTTCGGCATGGTTGCGGCAGAATCTCTGGCCTGCGGTACCCCCGTCATCGCCTCACGCACCGGCGGTTTACAACACGTGGTCACCCACGGCCAAACCGGACTATTAGTAGAGCCCCGCAGTTCAGGCCAGTTAGCTTCCATGATGGGGCTGATAGCAAGCAGTAAACGCTTCACCCGGATTCTGGGCGAGAACGGTAGTCAGATCGCCGATGAGCGCTTCCGTTGGGACACAATTATCGAGGACATTGATGAGGTATACCGGGAGGTCGGACGGCTTGCCGAACCCCAAGTTGTTTATTACTGATCTAGACGGCACTCTAGCCGGGGATGCGGCTGCGCTACGGAAGTTCAAGACCTTCTTGCAGGACTTCCCGCAGCCGCCGCGTTTGGTCTATGTGACTGGCCGGCATGTGCATTCTGCTCGCCAGCTCATATCCGAAGACGAGCTGCCCTGGCCGCACACGTTGATTACCGATATCGGCACTGCCATATACACCGGTGCAACCCTGCGCGAAGACTCAACCTGGCAGCAACAAATGCAACAGGAGTGGGACCCAGAAGCGATCATCAATATCGGTGACAACATCCGGGGATTGACGCTGCAAGATCTACCGAATACCAAGCGGGTGTCCTTTCTCGCCGAAAATGTCGCCAGTGTGACTGCTTTAGAAAACCAGCTGATCGAAAACCAGCTTGCCCACAAGCTCATCTATAGCGCAGATACCTACGTCGACGTTCTGCCACGGGGGAGTGGGAAAGGCAGGGCTGTGTCGTATGTGCTCGACACGTACTACGGCAGAGACGCTGACATTTTAATTTCCGGTGATTCGGGTAATGACGCTGAAATGCTGGAGCTGGGTTACCCATCCGTCATCGTCGGCAATGGCCACCCAGAATTGGACTATTTGCGCAACAAACCCAACGTGTATAAAGCCACGGGCACTCATGCGGCCGGGATATATGAAGGTTGGCAGTATTTCTATGCAGCACGGCCGGTGCATCCCGGGTAAGCACGCCACGTCAGGCCGTTGACTGACGCTCTGTCTCTATCTATACGGCTGAAATTTCGTTACCCTTGCTATGTTCAAGTGATGTTCAGGTACGCACCATAGCGGAAGGGTACTTTCGTGGCTGAAAGACCGACACAGCAGCGCAGCGATGCGCCAGGCAGGACGAAGCGCGATGCCCGTGGGGCACCCCGATCCGCGGGCTCGTGGGATTATATCCGGCCGAAATACCCACATAATATTCACCCCGCACTGGTCCCTGGAATTAGCGTCGATGAACAACGACGGCGATATAGCGTCGATAAAATTGTGTTCAGCGTGGCGGGGCTTCTCACGGTTGCCTTCGTCATCTGGGGACTGACGAACCCGGCGAATGTGGCAGAGGTTGCCAACGCAGCCTA
>JAJUIX010000100.1 GCA_029267455.1 Enteractinococcus sp.
CACATACGTCCGTAGTGCGATGGGTGCACGTCACGGACTTCCATGCCGGCGCGGTCACGGGACAGACCGCCTGGGCCAAGTGCCGACAGGCGACGCTTGTGGGTCAGCCCAGCCAGTGGGTTCCCCTGGTCCATGAACTGTGACAGCTGCGAGGTTCCGAAGAACTCGCGAATGGCGGCGACCACCGGACGGATGTTAATCAGCGTCTGCGGGGTGATGGCTTCGACATCCTGGGTGGTCATGCGTTCACGAACCACGCGTTCCATACGGGATAGCCCGGTACGGATCTGGTTTTCGATCAGTTCACCGACCGCGCGGATACGACGGTTTCCGAAGTGGTCGATGTCGTCGATTTCTACCGGCACATCGATTTCTTCGCCCTTGCGAGTGCCTTTGATCTTGGAGTCACCGTTGTGCAGGGCAGCAATGAAGTGCACCATCTGGGTGACGTCTTCTTCGGTGAGCACGAGCGAAGCGGGGTCGCTCAGTGGGGCATCGACACCAAGTTTGCGGTTGAGCTTGTACCGGCCGACTTTGGCCAGGTCGTAACGACGCTCGGTGAAGTAGAGGTTTGCCAGCAGGTTCTGCGCGGAGTCAACCGAGACTGGTTCACCCGGGCGCAGCTTACGGTAAATATCTTTAAGGGCTTCGTCCTGGTCCGCGATGCCATCCTTTTCCAGGGTCAGCATCATGGAATCGTAGTGTCCGAATTCTTCACGGATGCGAGCCTCGGTCCAGCCCAGAGCTTTCAGCAGGACGGTCACGGGCTGCTTACGACGGCGATCTAAGCGAACTGATACCTGGTCACGACGGTCAATTTCTAGCTCGAACCAGGCGCCGCGAGAAGGAATGATACGGGCTGTGTAAATATCTTTGTCAGTGGTTTTGTCCGGGGTGCGCTCGAAGTAGGCGCCCGGGGAGCGGACCAGCTGAGACACGACGACGCGCTCGGTACCGTTGATGATGAAGGTACCTTCGTCCGTCATCAGTGGGAAGTCACCCATGAAGACGGTCTGCTGCTTGATTTCGCCGGTGTTGTAGTTCATGAACTCGGCTTTGACATACAGCGGTGCAGCGTAGGAAGCATCACGTTCTTTCGCTTCCTCGGCGCCCATCTTTGGGTCAGAGAACTCCGGGTCCGAAAATGACAGGGACATGGTGCCCTGGTAATCTTCGATGGGTGAAATTTCCTCGAAAATTTCCGCCAGCCCAGAGGTGGTAACTACCGAATCGTCGCCGATTTCTTGTGCTCTTGCGACCTGGGCAGCCCAGCGCTCGTTCCCCATGAGACGATCAAATGATTCCGTCTGCAAAGCAAGAAGATTGGGGACCTCAAGTGGCTCATCAATCTTTGCAAAAGAAATACGACCGGCCGAAGAGCCGTGTCGATAGTTTGTAGCGGTTGTATTATCAGAGGTGCTAGAAGCGACCAACAGCGATCCTTTCACAGACCTTCCAAATTTTAGGTACGCGTAGCGCCCAAAGAGTCCGCCAGATACGCCACGAGACGAAGACACGGGACCCACCGCTATATGAAGGTCGACCGCTCTTGTGTATGATCCTGTGGAGATGGTGTCATCCGAGCCGTTGAGCCGGGACACCAAAGCGACCTGGAGACAGGGTTACGCAAAGTATTAGCATAGCTTGACGTGACCCCATTTGTCCAGTAGGTTGGCATGCTTTGCCAATTTTTCTCTTTAGTTGTGGTGATCTTCACCCCGGATTTGTTCCAGAATGTGATCGAGCACTCCGTCTAGGACTTTCAGGCCATCGGTCACGCCCCCAAGCGATCCAGGCAACGTCACGACGAACGTCTCCCCCATGATCCCGGCGACCCCGCGTGTTAACGCCGCATGCGGGGTGTTTTCTAATCCGCGCAACAAGACGGCGGTCATAACGTTTGGAAGCTGCTTATCCAGGTAGGAGCTGACGACGTCGACTGTTTGATCAGTCGGTGAGATCCCGGTTCCACCACTGGTGATCAGTACCTGCGGCATCGGCCCGTAATGTCCCGCGGTGAGCCGTTGCATGGTATCGGGTAGGTCCGCATCAGCCACGACGATGGGTTCGGGTGTCTCGTACCCCTTAGCCTCGAGCCACTCGACAATTCGTGGCCCGGCATCATCGGCATAGACACCGGTGGCCGCGCGGGTGGATGCGATGAGTACTAGCGCAGTCTTTTCGGCAGGCTCCGGTGAGGGGCGATGTTTGGTGGCCGATTGAGTTGATGCCTGAATGGGGGCGACAGCAGTGTCCAAAGTGGTATCGGCGAAGAGATGCGCGGTGACGTGTTGGCCCGGAGCGAGCTGCGCCATGGCAGGGATTTCGACCAGCGCGTTAGCACCAACGGCTTGGGCAACCAGATGTGAACCAGCCTCACCGTGAAGCTGGGCGATCACGTCGGGTCCGCGGGTGCCGACGATCGCACGGCGGTATTGGGTTTTCCCTCGGATGCCAGTGGTGGCCTGGTTGAGCCGAGCAGTGATGGCAACGGGCTGATAGCCGGATCCGAACGCTTGCCACAGGGCAGGCAGCACCAGCATGCGCATTGACACCAGGGTAGAGATTGGGTTGCCGGGCAACGCGATGATGGGCGTGGTGCCGTAGATGCCATACCCCTGCGGGCCGCCGGGTTGCTGTTGAACTTTCCCCACCCAGGCAGTGTCCAACCGTTCTAATAATTGTCGGACGACTTCGTATTTGCCTTCTGAAATGCCGCCAGACGTGATGATCAGATCTGGGGCATGGTCACGGATGACACG
This sequence comes from Enteractinococcus sp., assembly GCA_029267455.1. Lineage (GTDB taxonomy): Bacteria > Actinomycetota > Actinomycetes > Actinomycetales > Micrococcaceae > Yaniella. Next base: position 2,763 of record JAJUIX010000100.1, read on the forward strand.
ATCAAGGACCTTCCGAAAATCGCGTAGATCGTCACTGGTGGCTGCCGTGGCAACGATCTCCATTCCGTGGGTGGCCCCAAGCGCTAAGACCAGCGGGGTATTGGCATCAAATATTTTGGCGGGCATTGGGATGCTGCCGGAAACTACTTCGTCTCCCCCAGCAATGACCGCCACACGCGGACGAGCGGTAACCGGCAGTTCAGTCAGCCCCTGGGCCGCTGCAGCTGCAACGAACGCGGCATCGATACGGTCACCCTGGCGAGCCAGCAGCGTACCGTCCGGCATATCACTGCCCGTGGGACGAATAAACGCCCCAACTTCCACAGCCGGCAAGGTGACGTAGTCCCCCGTCTCAACAAAATGCGCGGGCCTGGCCTGTTCCACCGGTACAATCGCTACAACATCATCTGGAATCTTCGCCCCGGTCATAATCGGGACCGCTGTGTCATGGCCGTACCCGTTGACGCCATAAGGATAAACCTCGGTGGGATCGGTGCCAGCTGGAACATCGGGCCCTACGCGAAAACGTCCCCCGGCCACGTTTGCATAACCGATGCCGTAGCCGTCCATTTGAGAATTATCAAAAGGTGGTGACGGAACTTTGGTGACCACATCACTGGCCAGTCGCCTGCCTACCGTCTCGCGCAACGGCAGAGTTTCTGTCGGGAGCGGTCCCACCGTATTCGTGAGTAACCGTGCCAGAGTGGCCGCATACTGGGTCGTCGTGAGACTCACGTTTGCTCTCCAGAGGTCTCAACGGCCCAATCCCCGGATTTGCCGCCGGTTTTTTCTAGTACAAAGATGTCGGTGATACTGGCTCGCGGATCCACAGCTTTAATCATGTCGTAGACGGTTAGTGCTGCGGTGCTTGCAGCAGATAGCGCTTCCATCTCGACTCCTGTGACGCCGGTGGTTTTTACTAGCGTTACGACTCGGACCGTGCCAGCCTCCACATCGGATTCGAAATCAACGGTAATTTTGCCCAACGGGATTGGGTGGCACAACGGGATGGTTTCCCAGGTTTTCTTCGCTGCCATAATTCCGGCGACTCGAGCTACCGGCAGCGCGTCGCCTTTGGGCAAGCCGGCGTCCATAATCAGCTCGACCACCTCACGACGGGTTCGCACCACCGCCTGTGCACGGGAGGTTCGAGCGGTGGTGGCTTTTTCGCTGACATCGACCATATGGGCCGAGCCATCGGCGCGGACGTGGCTGAGGTGGTCCATGGTTCCCTTTCATCCCCTCTGGTCAGGGTCTAGACTAACTATAGAACGAAAGACTAATTACTTCGCCCCAACATTCCGCGCAACCACGTTGTGACGGTAAGGAGCACACTTTGTCAGGTTTGATCGATCAATTCGGCCGTACCGCGACCGATTTACGAATGTCGCTGATTGATAAATGTAATTTACGGTGTCGGTACTGTATGCCCGCTGAGGGGCTAGATTGGCTCAAAAAAGACGATATGCTCACCGCCGATGAGGTCATCCGACTGGCCGATATTGCTATCTCCCGTCTGGGCATCGAATCTATCCGGTTTACTGGCGGTGAACCCATGGTCCGGGCCGACCTGGTGGATATCCTCGCCGGTGTCCACGCCGCACACCCACAGGTCGAGTTGTCTATGACCACGAACGGGATCAACCTGGAACGCAAAATCGATGCCCTCGTTGAGGCGGGCTTAGCACGTATTAATGTCTCACTGGATACCGTTTGTCCTGAGACGTTTGCCAAAATTACCCGCCGCGACCGCTTGACCAAAGTGCTCTCCGGTCTCCACGCTGCCAAAGCCGCAGGCCTTGAACCGATCAAGATCAACGCCGTGTTGTTACGTGGTATTAATGATCAGCAGGCCGCAGAGCTACTCACCTGGAGTCTGGAGCACGACTACCAGTTGCGTTTCATTGAACAAATGCCACTCGATGCGGATCACAACTGGACCCGTGACAATATGGTCACCGCTGCAGAAATCCGTGACCAGATCGCTCAGGTCTATACCCTGACGGAACACGAGACGCCCCGTGGGTCCGCTCCCGCTGAACTCTTTGACGTTCAGGACAAAGAGACTCAAGAAACTCTAGGTCAAGTGGGCATTATCGCCTCCGTCACGGAACCTTTCTGTGCTGCTTGTTCCCGCACCCGGATCACCGCAGACGCTAAAGTCCGGTCCTGCCTGTTCTCGCATACCGAAACAGACCTCATGGGACTCCTCCGCGATGGCTCATCTGACGAGGACATCGCCAATGCGTGGCGTGAAGCAATGTGGCACAAGCCCAAGGCTCACGGTCAAACGCAAGTCGGCCTCGGCATGCCTGGCTTCGTCCAGCCCGAACGCACCATGAGCGCCATCGGCGGTTAACTCGTACAGCTTTGATATACGGTCCGGGCGATATCAGAATCTGCCACGCAGCCTGTGATCACCCAGGGTTTCCTCCAGATGGGTTCGGTGATGTTTGTGCTCTGCGATTGGCAGGAAAGAAAGTGTAGTTTTATAGCTGCTGGAATGGTTCTGCGGAGTATTCTACGACGTCCCCGTTGAGAATGCCGGGGTGATCACAGTCGAGGACAGCTGATAAACCCAGTCGAAATAGGGTCCCATGCCCCACCAAGATCACGTTTTGACTACGATGATGTTGCGCAATATAGCGGAACGCTGCGAGGGCTCGTGCTTGGACTTCTTCGTCGGACTCTTTGGCACACATTAACTCTTGGCGAGTCTCTTCATCAAAATCGCCCAGATGGATACCTTCTGCCGGACCAAAATCGCGTTCTATCAAATTCTCTAGACGATGGACCCGGGCGATGCTCAAAATTTCTGCTATGCGTTGTGCGGTCTGCACCGAACGCATGAGTGGAGA
>JAJUIX010000265.1 GCA_029267455.1 Enteractinococcus sp.
AGACAGAAGCTAGGGTGGGCCCCACACCGGGGTGCATGTCGCTTGCGCTAAGAGCCTTTCGCAAGACGTCATTGACACCCACCAAATTGTTGTAAGATAGTTGCGATCGCGCAATGATCCGACCATCATCGGGGAGTGCTTCGGAAGAACAGCAGCGTTGATCAACCTGCCCAGTAGAACCGAACGGGTCAGCCCGATATAGCTGGTAATAAGCGATCTTGGTTTCCAAGATAAGCAGGGTGGTACCGCGCCGTGAGGCGTCCTTGCAAACCGTGCACAGAACACAACGACGTCGATGCAAGGAAGGTAATCGTGTACCCTCTGGCAAGCTCCCATGATGACTGGGTCAAATCTGGCTCCACACCATCAACCCCAAATTTGCCCGCCATTGAAGAGCGGATCCTGAAATACTGGGACGCCGACGACACCTTCCAAGCCTCCATCGACAACCGTCCCGCAGAAGTAGATGGTAAAAACAATGAGTTCGTCTTCTACGATGGACCACCGTTTGCTAACGGCCTGCCACACTACGGCCACCTGCTGACCAGCTACGTTAAAGACCTCGTGGCCCGCTACCAGACGCAGCAGGGTCGGCGCGTCGAGCGCCGCTTCGGCTGGGATACCCACGGTCTGCCGGCTGAACTTGAAGCCATGAAACAACTCGGCATGACAGATAAAGCCGAGATCGAAGAGATGGGCATCGACAAATTCAACGACGCCTGCCGCGCCTCTGTGCTGGAATACACCCAGGAATGGGAAGAATACATCAACCGCATGGGACGCTGGGTTGATTTCGAAAACGACTATAAGACCCTGAACCCGTCGTTTATGGAATCGGTCATCTGGGCGTTCAAAACACTGCACGATCGCGGGCTGACCTATCGTGGTTTCCGGGTGCTGCCATACTGCTGGAACGACGAAACGCCGCTGTCGAATCATGAACTGCGCATGGACGACGACGTGTACCAGATGCGCCAAGACCCATCTATTACCGTGCAGTTCAAGATCACCGGGCTTCCGGACAACCCAGCATTGATCCCAGAAGGTGGCGCAACCCAAGACATAGCCGATGAGCTGACCGGCGTCGGAGTCCTGGCATGGACGACCACGCCCTGGACACTGCCCACGAACCTATCCGTGGCCGCCGGACCCGAAATTGAATACGCCGTCGTGCCCGTCGTGGAGGCCGAAACCGATACCTTCAGCGCTGAGAAAGTCCTGCTGGCGACGGATCGGGTTCGCGCACACGCCAAGATGCTCGGGTACGAGGACGGCGACGCCGCCGCTGCCGCGATCGAAACCACCTACACGGGCGCCCAGCTTGCCGGGCTGACCTACGAACCACTGTTCACATATTTTGCGGATGCCGAGACCTATGGCACCGAAAATGCGTTCCGCATTCTGGCTGATGATTACGTCACGACCGAAGACGGTACCGGGCTGGTGCACCAGGCCCCGGCCTACGGTGAAGAAGACCAGCGTGTCAATGAAGCCCACGGCATCCCCGTGGTCCTATCGGTGGATGAGGGCGCGAAGTTCTTGCCGCTGTTTGCCGACGAAAACGTCAGTGGCGGCGCGCTCAAAGATATCGCCGGTGTACAAGTCTTTGAAGCCAACCGCACCATCATTCGTGCCCTGCGCGCCCAAGGCTCACTGCTGGGCGAACAGTCATATGAGCACTCCTATCCGCACTGCTGGCGCTGTCGCACCCCGCTGATCTATCGTGCAATCACGTCGTGGTATGTCAAAGTCACGGACTTTAAAGACGACATGCTGCGCCACAACGAACAGATCAACTGGATCCCCGGCAACGTCAAATACGGCCAATTCGGTAAATGGTTAGAAAACGCCCGCGACTGGTCAATCTCGCGCAACCGGTACTGGGGTTCACCCATCCCGGTATGGGAATCCGACGATCCGAACTATCCGCGC
>JAJUIX010000156.1 GCA_029267455.1 Enteractinococcus sp.
CTCCAGGAGCTCCAGCATTCCCTCATCATCGGTACGACGTCCAGTCAGCGCTTCGCCGACGTGGTGGGCGATGTGATAGTCACCCACCGCTACGTAATCGGCTGCCCCGTGGGTCCGCTGTAGTGTTTCCGCAACCGTCCAGGGGCCAATGCCCGGTAACGACGTCAACCCCGCGCTGATTCGCTCCAACGGTTGATGCGCGAGTCGGTGCAGCGCCGAGGCTCGGGACGCCACAGTTTTCAGCGTCCGAACCATAAACGGTTGCACCCAGCCGGCATGCCACTCCCATGACGGAATATCCAAAACCCTTTGAGGTTTCGGAGCCAACTTTGAGGCAGGCTCTCCGGCGGGGGAGGCCTCCCCATAAGTCTTTGCCAACCAGCCCCACGTCGCACGTGCTTGGCGCTGCGTAACTTTTTGTTCTAATACAACGGTGAGTAATTCATCCACCAGTTGGCCGGTAGCCATAAACCGCATCCCGGGGTTCTTCCGGCGAGCTGCCACAACGCGTTCCGGCAGCAGGTGGGCGGTCCGGGCTAGGAGCTCATCAAACTCAGCCCAACCGGCTAGTGCTTGTTCATCAACGCCTAAGAAGACCGGCATACGTTGGACGACATAGTCGATTGCAGCATCATCGCCACGGGCCCATACGTGATACCGAATTTCCGCTGGTTCGACCGTTGAAATGGGATGTTGAATCGCCACGGTGACCGGGCCCGTGGTGCTCGGTTGAAACGAAAACCAGCTGACGCCATTGACCGTTGCAGCAGTGGGATCTGCTGTGCCACGAACCAGCGGTGCAATATTGGCCGCCACATCGACGGGAACGCCGGGGTGCAGCACATCAGAATAGTCTGGAATGCACGTAAAGTTCATGGCGATTTATAACCTTCCTCAACACCCTACAGTCCCTTGAACAGGTAGCGTGGTACGCATGAGCCAAAATCAGCCTACGTCAGACACCCCAAAGTACGCCGAAACGATCCTGGATCTGATCGGCAACACGCCGTTAGTCAAGCTCAACTCCATCGGAGCTGATCTGAAACCAACGATCCTGGTCAAATGCGAATTCCTGAACCCCGGCGGATCCATTAAAGACCGCATCGCACTGAAGATGATCGAACGGGCAGAAGCCGAAGGCAAACTCTCCGAAGGCGGAACCGTCGTCGAACCAACCTCCGGCAACACCGGGGTGGGCCTGGCGATGGTAGCTCAACAGAAAGGCTACCGCTCGGTTTTTGTCACCCCGAGCAAAGTTGCGCAAGAAAAACGTGACGTGCTCAAGGCCTACGGTGCTGACGTCGTCGTTTCTGAAACCGCAGTGGCACCTGACTCACCGAACTCCTACTACGGCATTACCAATCAGCTAGAGGAAACCATTGAGGGCGCCTATCAGCCCAATCAGTTCTTTAACGCTGCAGCTCCTGAGTCCCACTACGAGACGACCGGTCCAGAAATCTGGGAAGACACTGCCGGCCAAGTCACCCACGTGGTGATTGGTGCGGGAACCGGTGGCACCATGACCGGGACGGGACGCTACCTGCACGAAGTCTCCGCAGACCGTCAGGGCGGGCCCGTCAAAGTTGTGGTCGCTGACCCGTCCGGTTCTGTGTACTCCGGCGGCAATGGGCGTCCGTACTTCGTTGAAGGCGTGGGCGAAGACATGTGGCCTGGCAACTATGATCCAGAAGTGCCGGACTCGGTGCACGCCATCACCGACGCCGAGGCGTTCCACTACACCCGCCGTTTAGCGGCCGAAGAAGGTATTTTGGCCGGTGGGTCTTCTGGCATGGCCCTGGCTGCCGCGCTGAAAGAAGCCGAAAACCTCACCGAAGACGATCTGATGGTTGTCATCCTGCCGGACTCCGGGCGCGGTTACCTGGGCAAAATTTTCTCCGAAACCTGGATGCAACAACACGGTTTCGAAACTAACTCGCCCGAACCGGTCGCACCACCACGAATCGGCACCGCCTACTTGGACGGCACCGACCCGGTGGCAATCGAAAACAATCCCGAAACGACCGAGGTCGCCGGCCTATCAGGACAAGTCGGTCAGATCCTGGATGCCAAAGCTCAGTGGCTGCCCGGCTCCCTGCCGGAGGTCGTTGTCAGCATTCTCGATGCCCCCGTCTCCGATGCGATCTCGACCATGAACCGCTACGGAATCGATGCGCTGCCAGTTGTTGGTGGGGTCCAAGATACATATCGGATCGGTGAACTTCGTGGCGCCGTGACGGTGCGGAGCCTGATGGACCAGCTGGCTACCGGGACAATCACCGCAGAGAGCAACCTGTCCGACGTCGAACTGACCGACCTACCCATGATCGGGCACATGACCACGATCGCTGAGGCAAAAAGTGTCCTCGAGTCGGCACCTGCCGCCCTGGTCACCCGTGACGGCAACATCGCCGGAATCATCTCAGCGCACGATATCTTGATGCACCTGATCGAAAAATAACTGCCCAGGAGACACCCCTATGACCTTCATTGATAAGCACAACTCCGGGTTCAACACCCGAGCCGTCCACGCCGGCCAAGAGCTCGACCCCGTCTACGGTGCGGTCGTGCCCCCAATCCACCTATCCTCAACCTACGCGCCAGAAGCCATCGGCAAACTGCGCAAAGGCTATGACTACGGACGCGGCACCAACCCAACCCGCGATGCCCTGCAGGCCCAAATCGCGGGTCTTGAAACCGGCAACGCCGATACAGGTTTCGCATACACCTTCTCATCCGGGTTAGCCGCAGAAACCGCGCTATTGATGGCAGCTTGCGTGCCGGGGGATCGGGTTGTCGTCGGTAATGACGTCTATGGCGGAACCTACCGGCTGCTCGACAAAGTCTTAGGCCCTTGGCAACTGGAACACCAGGTCGTGGACATGTCCAACCTGGACCAGGTCCGTGACGCCCTGTCTGCTGCCAAAACTCGGGTGCTGTGGGTGGAAACTCCAACCAACCCGATGATGAAAATCGCCGATATTGCAGCACTGGCCGAGCTGGCCAAAGAGTTCGATACTCTGCTGGTCGTCGACAACACCTTTGCCACACCGTATTTACAGCTGCCGTTGAAGCTCGGCGCCGACGTGGTCGTGCACTCCACGACGAAATACATGGGTGGGCACTCCGACACCATCGGTGGGGCAGTGGTGACCGAAGACGAAGAACTCGCAAACGCGATCAACTTCCAACAGTTCGCAGCCGGTGCCTCGAACTCTCCACTGGACTCCTACCTGGTCACGCGCGGATTAAAAACACTCGGTGTGCGGATGGACCGCCACGTGGCCAACGCCGAAGCTATCGTGGAATGGTTGGTCGAACAACCCGGGGTGGAAAAAGTGCACTACCCGGGCCTAGAAGACCACCCGGGTCACGAGGTCGCGAAAAAACAAATGTCCGGCTTCGGGGGCATGGTGTCCGTCCAGTTCAAAGCAGGTCCCGATGCCACTCGAAAAGTTGCTGAATCGACCCACGTTTTCCGGCTCGCAGAATCCCTCGGCGGCGTAGAGTCATTGCTGAATTATCCGACCGCTATGACGCACGCCTCAGTTGAGGGCACCGAGTTAGCCGTTCCGGGTAACTTAATCCGGTTATCTGTCGGTATTGAAGACATTGATGACCTCATTGGCGACCTTGATCAGGCGCTCAAAGGCCTCTAACCCTTCACCCGATTATCGAAAATGCCGGATTTGGCCTAGACTAGAACAGTTCAGCCAGATCCGGCTTCTTCCTTTAACTTCAACTCCAGTCAGTGGGACTGTTGAGTGGTACGTAGCGTGCATTGCAAGGAACACACCCGGATCCTTCAACACCTTACGAAACCTAGGAACACTTTTTGACCGAACAATCTTCGCTGTCCGAAACCGAAACTACTTTCGCATCACTCAACCTTGCAGAACCCATCACCAAGGCCCTCGA
>JAJUIX010000172.1 GCA_029267455.1 Enteractinococcus sp.
GGTGATCAATATTTTTGCCCTGCTTATCGTCGTACGCATCCTGCAGGGTATGTGCTTTGGCATTGCCTCAACCGCCATCACGACCGTGGTCATCGACGTGATTCCAAGCCAACGCCTCAGTGAGGGTCTCGGATATATCTCCCTGACTGGGACGCTCACCAACGCGATTGGCCCGGTAGCGGCCATCCAATTGAGTCAAAACTTTTCAAGCCTGGCGGTATTTGGGTTCACGGCGCTATGTGCTGTTATCGCCTTGCTTGTCGTCCTCCCCATGCGCATTCAGGAACGACCACCGTCCCCGGAGGAATACGCACGGCGCTGGCGCCTACGAATCACAGATATGCTCGATGCACGCGCTCTCGCCGTCGCCGTAGTAGCCATGATGTGTATGGCCGGGTACGGGCTCATGATGACCTTTGTGAACCCTACGCAGTGGAGCGTCACCTCGCGGATACGGCGTCACTGTTTTTCCTGACCTGGGCAGCGGCGATGCTCGTGATCCGCCTATTCGCAGGCCGCGCACACGACCGGTACGGGGATAATGCGGTCATCCCGCTCGCGCTCGTCTCGATGGCCAGCGGACTTGGGCTGGTAGCAGTTGCCAGTGAACTGTGGCACTTCATCGTCGCGGGAATCCTCGGCGGTCTCGGCCACGGCGTCGTCGTCCCAAGTTTGCAGGCTATCAGTATTAGACGCACCACTGCCGCTCGAATACCAGTGACTACCGCTACCTACTATCTGGCGATAGACATAGGGGGCGCCCTCGGGCCGGTAGCGTTGGGGTTCATGGTGCAAGTAGCGGGATATCCCGGCTTATTTCTTGCTGGCGGCGGTATCGTCTTGGTTTCAATGCTGGTCTACTGGTTGGGCCATGGTCGTCATGTATTCCGTCGTCGACTACCACGACAGGTACTATGAATTTCTTTTTCCCAGCTTCGAGCCGCAGAATATTCAGCATGGAAGCCTGGTGGAGACTGATGTTCGCATCCCTTAAGACCCACAAGAATCTTTCGAATATTTCGTTTAGCAGGTATTATAGGAGTATGTCAGCACATGCTCTTGAACGTCGATCCTTTATTCCACGTCCACAGAATGAGGGCGCGATTCAAAGTCTTGCTACATTTCTGCAAACCACGCAAGCCGAACAAGGGTCCCAGACCGCTTACTTAGTCTCTCCTACGGGGGAGCGTCAAGAAGTTCCGACCGAAATTTTCAACCTCTTATCCTATATTGTTGACGCCTTATCCGAGGGAAAGGGTGTCAACGTTATGCCCGTAAACGCTAAATTGACCACTCAACAGGCGGCTGATCATCTCGGAATTTCCCGGCCCACCCTAGTGAAACTCTTAGAGCAAGGTGAAATTCCATTTACCAAGGTTGGCCGCCACCGGCGAGTGACGTTGGAAGATCTTATTGAATATGAAAGATCCGCGAATGAAGTAGGACGACAAAGGCTTCGCGATTTAACTCAGGAAGCCTCTACCGATGGAACGTACTTCGAACATCCCGACACTTCGAAGACACGGTGACTTCGGTGGCATTTCCAGTCTTAGTTGACGCATGCGTGTTAATTCCAATAGCTAAAGCAGACTTACTACTACGCATGGCAATGGCTCGTCAATATCGGTTGCTCTGGTCAGAAGAAATTCTTGCGGAGGTAGAGCGGAATTTAACTAGCCAGCTAGGCATTCCTCCCGAAGCTGCCCGCCGAAGAGTAACAGCCATGCGGCGCAGCTTTCCGGACGCCTTAGTGGAAAACTACGAGGGATTGATCCCTGCGATGACGAACGAAGAAAAAGACCGGCATGTTCTAGCAGCGGCCGTCTATTCAAATGCCAAGCTTATCGTCACAGACAACGTAAGGGATTTTCCGCCACTTTCTGTTCATCCGTATGATATCGATGTGCGAACCACTGACGATTTTCTTCTCGATCAGCTGGACTTGCATCCTGCAGGCACACTGCAAATCGTAGAAGAGATAATCGAAGACATGAAGAAGCCTACGATGACTTTGCGAGGGTACATCTGTTCGCTGTACGAGCGAATGCATCTGCCGCTTTTCGCCGCCGAACTCAACCGACTGGCCACAGAGTAACTAGTTCGACCTTCATGTATTCATTCCCCGAGCGCCAACCTGCCAGGTATCGATGATGCGGCCGAGTTCCAATTGTTGGGCGTCACTAAAAACGTAAACACCCGGGCGAATCTCGGTGTTGCCATTGGCCACGGTTGCCGTTGCAGAGGGTGAGGAGCCACGGGATAACACATCGATGGGAAACCCCGCTGCTGCCAGCTGGTTCTTGGCCGCGACGAGAGCGCGGGCTTCGTCCTCAGCAGCCACAGTGTGCTGACCGGGTGCCTGGGACAGGTAAATACTCCGCACAGCCTGATGTTGCACTGCGGCGATACTGTCGGTGCCAACCGCAAGGCTGCCTTGCTCGGCGATGTTAGTCAGGAGTCGCCTAGAGCGGGTAGGCGAACAAGAGATCCGTGACATCGTCGTCGAAGAAGTATTGGGACTCGCCCAGGGTCGCAACGGATAATCTGTCACTGCCGACGGAGAGTTGCCGCCCGGCGTTCAGCAATTTTGTGGGTTTTGGCGTGGGGTCGAAGCCTGATGCGGTAGCTACTGTTGGTACACGACTGCGCCCCATGCGGATTTAGCGGTTGTCGTCGCCGGGATGTTGGGAATTTGGGGCTTCGTCGGTGTTGCCCTGTGCTTCGGCTTCTTCACGTTCTCGTCGCATCCGCTCGCGAGCACGGGCGACCGCGGCGCGGTGGAGTTCTTCGGAGGAGCGGTTGATCCCGGAGCCTTCTGACAGGTGGTCCGGGTTTTCACGACCGGTCAGTTGTAGCAGGGCGACAACGACCAGGGTTGAGGCGAATCCGATGCCGAAGGCGATCAGGCCAATATCGAGGCGGAGCGGGTGTTCGGGGTTATTCAGTCCGCCGGTGCCGACCACGGTGGCCACGACGAAGGCGATGATGCCGACGACGAAAGAAAAGACGAGCGGGACTTTGATGCCGCCTTTGAATCCGCCGCGTGGTTTTTTAGGTGAGTCTGACATGATGTGTTCCGGCTACCGGAGTTGCTCCTTTGGAAAGTCGATCAGGCCTATTCTAGTCATTGTTTTACGCAACGTAGAACTACCGGCTGTGGGCGAAATTTCGGGCGGTGGCTAGGGCGCTGGGGGCTCATATCCGTCCTCTTTGACGGCTTTGCGAGTGTCGAGCCAGTAGCCGATACCGGTGATAGCACAGAGTACCCCGACGATCAGCGCGTAGGTGCCTGCGATGCCGAAGATTCGGTGATAATCCACGTCGAGCGTGATCAACAGTATCGCCATCAGCACGGCGGCGATACCGGCGATGAGGTGGTCGCGGGCCGGGGCGAAGGTTTTGTACCAGCGAAAGGCCCACAGTTCTGCAAGCCCGGAGATCCCGAGGGCCGCCGCAATGGTCACCCAGGTGGCAGTTTCGGCTGCCCCGAACAGTTGGACGCCGAC
>JAJUIX010000151.1 GCA_029267455.1 Enteractinococcus sp.
ATTCCCAGCTGCCATGTCCGCACTCTCTGCATTTCCGTACAACTGCTAGGGCGGGGGCTACCGTCCGATGAAAATCGTCCCGCGAGCTTGAACGCACCTGATCGGCATCGCCGCTGGCACACCGATCCCGTCGACTACCCCAAAGACCACAGAGCATAAGCCATACCCGGGCTTTCATTGTCATATTGCATTTGCGCGGCGGCAGCGTTTGGGGCACTAAAACTCGTAGCAAGATGTTGTACTAACACTTGCCTGTGACATTCACAATGTCCGCGACGATGGTTCGTAGGTACGCCGCCGGAATACATTGTGATTGCCGTATTCCTCAACGCATGAATTTCACAGTTGCCCAAACGCTGGCTACGATATAAAGGCCGATACATTCGATCGGTGTCGTCAGATGCTTCAGTCTCGGGGGAAGGGTTTTAATGCAGCTTTCCCGTCGCACCTTACTGGCCGGACTGGCTTCCCTAGGTCTCACACCATTCATTGGATCCGTTGCGACGCCGTCATCAGTGGCCCAACAAACCCCTACGCCGAATGCTTCTTCACAAACATTTCGCATTGGTGTTCCGGCACGCGCGCTGACCACCGACCCGGCCATAACCAACGACGTGGAAACCCATAGGTTGGCCCGGCAGGTGTATCAAAACCTCGTGGGTGTCGATCACGAGACCGGCGAAACCATTCCTGCTCTTGCCGCCGACTGGACGATCTCCGCCACCGGGCGCAAAGTCGTCTTCGAACTTGAAGAAGACGTCACCTTCCACGACGACACCAAACTCACCGCCGACGTCGTCGTGGAAAATTTCGAACGCTGGGGCAACGTTGATGAACTCCTCGGTGATGAACTGGTGGGTCGACTCCCCTTTTCGGTGGTATTTGGGGGCTATGCGTCCGAAGACACGTGCCTGTTGGAATCGGTCGAAGCCACCGATGACCACGAAGTGACGCTGACGCTGCGCGAACCGGTGCAAAATCTCATCGCGGCCCTGACCCACCCGGCCTTTAGCATTACCTCCCCCGAGTCTTGGAAAGAGTTCGATGCCGCGCTAGCCGATGGTCTGCCCATGGTCGCGCTGGCCGGGACCGGCCCCTACCGCTGGGGTGAGGCCACGGAGGCGACCATCGGACTGGATGCGGTGGAAGCCGACCACGACGTCGCCGTGTTGACCATCCCTGATTTGCACGAACGCCTCTACGGACTCACGACCGAACAGCTCGATGTGTTTGACGGCGTCTCGCCGCCCGTACTGCGCGAACTGGTCCAATCCGGGTACCAAGTTCTGCAGCGCGACCCGCTGGCGGTGCTGTATTTGGGCATCAATCAGGCCCACCCGGTGCTATCGAACCTGCACGTCCGCCAGGCCGTCGCCCACGCGCTGTATCGCACCGATCTGGTCGACTCGTTGCAGCTGGACGGGTCCTATGTCGCGCACCAGTTCAATCCGCCCTCGCTACTGGAACGCTCGGACGACGTCGTCATCTACAATGCTGATGTTTCTCGAGCTCGCAACCTGCTCGACGTTGCCGGCTACGACGGCGAGCCCATCGAATTCTGGTACCCCACCGGCGCTGAACGGGTCTACATGACGCAGCCACAAAAGCTCTACGCCCACCTGTCCGGACGCCTAGCCGCCGCCGGGTTCAATATTGTTGCCAAACCGGTCGCGTGGGACGACGGGCACTATATTTCCCAGGTCATGGATGAAACCACCAACCGCGGTCTGCACCTGTTCGGAAGAAACTTCTTCGTCCGCGACGCGCTGTACGTGCTCGCCGAACTCTTTGAACAGCCCAATGGCGAGTTTGGCTGGGTCAACCCAACCGTGACCGAAGCGCTGGCCGCTGCCCGCATCGAAGACGACCCAGACACCCGCATTGCATTGTTAACCGCGGTGGAAGAGGCGATCAGCCTGGACCTGCCCGCGGTGCCGTTAACCTTTCCAATCACCGCGCTGGCTTCGGGCCACGACGTCGATTTTTACCCCATTTCCCCGGTTTTGGACGAACAATACGCGCGAGTTCAACTCACGTAAGTCACGAGATTTATCGTTCCCCACTTGACAGTAGTAGAGTGGCATGGTCACCAATAGATCAATGAGGATCAGGAGAACGACGTGCCGCAGTCTGGAGCTTCCCCCGCATACGATGTTGTGTTGATCGGGGGTGGGATCATGTCTGCCACGTTGGGCACAATGCTCAACGAACTGGAACCCGACTGGTCCATCGCCCTGTATGAAAACCTTCACCAAGCCGGTCAGGAATCCTCAGACCCCTGGAATAACGCGGGCACCGGCCACGCCGCACTGTGTGAGCTGAACTACTCGCCCGCTGGAAAAAACGGCGTCGTCGATATCACCAAGGCCACCAATATCAATGAGCAGTACCACATGTCGCTGCAGTACTGGGCACACCTGGTGGACAACGGGACGCTGAAGGCCCCGAATAGCTTTATCAACCCGCTGCCGCACATGTCCTTTGTGTGGGGCGATGACCACGCGACATATCTGCAGGCCCGGTATGAGGCAATGGTGCCGAACCCGCTGTTTGCTGAGATGGAGCACACCGAAGATCCCGACAAGATCGCGGAATGGGCGCCGCTGTTGGCCGAGGGTCGCACCCCGGGCCAGCGGGTAGCCGCCTCACGATTTGAACGCGGTACCGACGTCGACTTTGGTTCGCTGACCCGCCAGCTCATTTCCAAGCTGGACGAAAACGGCGTTCAGCTGCACTACGGACACAAAGTCACCGACCTGTCTCGCGATACCGACGGGCGCTGGGAAGTTTCCGTGCACGATCGCCTCAGCGGTCAGAAGTTCACCGCCAAAGCCCGCTTTGTGTTCATCGGTGCCGGTGGTGGCGCATTGGAGCTACTCCAGGCCTCGGGTATTCCGGAAGCCAAAGGCTATGGCGGCTTCCCAATTTCCGGCCAGTTCTTGCGCGCGACCAACCAGCGAGTCATCGACCGTCATCATGCGAAAGTGTACGGTCAAGCTGCTGTGGGCGCTCCACCGATGTCGGTCCCCCACCTCGACACTCGGTTTGTTGACGGACGCCGGTCGCTCATGTTTGGGCCCTACGCCGGGTTCTCCACGAACTTTTTGAAAACCGGCTCATACCTGGATCTGCCGAAGTCCATCCGACCGCACAACCTGGGCACGATGCTCAACGTGGCCAAAGACAATTTCGACCTGGTCGGATACCTGGTGTCAGAAGTGCTGAAGACGCACAGCAAAAAAGTGGACACCCTGCGCGATTTCTACCCCAACGCCGTCGAGGACGAGTGGGAACTGATCACCGCCGGACAACGAGTCCAAGTGATGAAGAAGGATCCGAAAAAAGGTGGCGTCCTCCAGTTCGGGACCGAGCTCGTCTCGGGGGCCGACGGTTCGATCGCCGCTTTATTGGGTGCCTCCCCCGGCGCGTCCACGGCTGCCCCGATTATGATCGACCTGCTGCGCCGGAGTTTCCCTGAGCGTTTCACCAGCTGGGAAACAAAACTGACCGAGATGATCCCTTCGCAGGGTCGCCGACTCAACGAAGACCCCAAGTTGCTGGCCGAAATCACCCGCGAGACCACCAAAACCCTGCAGTTGGCCTAAAAGTATTCGGTCACTTCATGGAGTTTTGCGGGCCGCTTCCACGCCTCCCAGGAAACACACACCTGGTTTGGTCGTGTCACGCTGGTGGGCGTGTGCTGATGGGTGTGCCCGTGGATCAGTGGCGCTCCGTAGTCCCTGAGTCGCCACTGATTAAAACGTTCTAATTCCGTGTGGTCGCCCCCGTATGGAAAATGCGACAACAAGATGTCACGTCTGTTGTGGCGGATCTTGCCGACGACTTGCACACTGCGGAAAACGGCAAAGTATTCTCGCTGCCGTTTTGCTGCCCTGCGGTGCATCGGGTGACACGCGTCGTGATTTCCGGCGATGAGATGCATGGCGATCTCACGGGTTTGGACGACCTGATCAAGCCGATCCAATGCGTACTGCCGGTCTGAGCCTCGTTCCAGGTCGCCGAGGATCCACAAGCTAGAGCGTTTCGGAAGCGCTAGCAGCTGCTCCATGACGTAA
>JAJUIX010000192.1 GCA_029267455.1 Enteractinococcus sp.
AATAAAGTACTAGCGCCTGAACTGCTGCACTCGGAACCAGATCTGACCATCAAAGTGGTTCGTGATGTCTTCAACGAAGACTTCAGCAAGATGTACGTCGAAGGCGACGAGGTCTGGGAAAAGATCCAGTCGTATGTTTCCTACGTAGCTCCCGATCTTGTGGACCGCTTAGAACAGTGGGACCCGGCAGCATACAACGGTGACGATTTATTCGGGCACTACCGCATCGATGAACAGCTGCATAAGGCACTGGATCGAAAAGTAAATCTACCCTCGGGTGGTTCGCTGGTATTCGACCGCACCGAAGCCATGACCGTCGTCGATGTGAACACCGGCAAGTTCACGGGCTCTGGGGGCAACCTGGAAGAGACGGTCACCAAGAACAACTTGGAAGCAGCTGAAGAAATCGTCCGGCAACTCCGGTTACGCGATATCGGTGGCATCATCGTGATTGACTTCATCGACATGGTGCTGGAATCCAACCGTGACCTTGTGGTGCGCCGTTTAGTGGAATGTCTCGGACGTGACCGTTCTCGCCACCAGGTAGCCGAAGTGACCTCCCTGGGACTGGTCCAGATGACCCGTAAGCGCATGGGAACCGGTCTGGTCGAAGTCTTCTCCCACACCTGTGAGCACTGTGCCGGTCGCGGCATTATTGTGCACGACGAACCGGTTGAACGTGGCAAACCGTATGAAACCGCAGCACAGCGTCGCCGCGGTGGCGAAGCCGGCACTCGACGTAATCGTCGTCGCCAGTCCAATGAGCAACAGGATAACCAAGCTGCACCACAGGACCAACAGCAGGACGAAAAGGCTGAAAAGACCCGCAATGCCATAGCAACGATTGCTGCCGCCACCAAAGAAGAAAACGGTACTGGTGAATCGGCCGAAGAAGATCATGGCTCTTCGCGTCGTCGTCGCAAGAATGGCCGCGGCCGCAATAAGCAACGCGCTCAAAATGGCCACGACAAGCAGCAGTCCGAACAGCAAGAAGAAAATGGCTCAGACAAAAACGGCAACTCTTCTTCTGGTGACGAAGGGAAACGGCAGTCACGTTCGGCTCGGAAACGGCGTCGGGCCGAAGCTGAGCAACAACAAAGCGCTGAGGCACAGCAGGCTACTACTAAGAAGCCAGTAGAGCAGCCTGCTGAGGAAAAACCCGCACCGAAGCGGCGTCGTCGCGCAGCCACCTCGCCAACCGGTGCCACAGATATCCGCAAAGCCTCCGGTCAGGCGGAACAGCAGGGTAAGACCTTTGCGGCCAGCGTGACCGACCAACCGAAGCAACAGGACAAGCCGGTCAAATCCTCGGCCATCCTGGGTGTCGGAGTAGCGGCCGAAGATATTTCATCACCTGGCACGACACAGGGATAATCAATTTGGTCCATGAGGCAAAAGGCGATAGACTACCTGTTTGGTGCTGTGAAGCCTGGCAGTTGGTGTCCCATATCGGCAACTTGTCTCGTGAGCCAAGACCCTCAGGTGTTGAAGCAGCTGAAAACATTTTTTGATTAACGTCGAGAGAAGTGAGTCCACATGGCATACGCGATAGTACGCGCTGGCGGACGCCAGGAGAAAGTCTCTGAGGGAGACTTGGTAGTCCTAGATCGCCAAGAAGCAGAAGTCGGCAGCTCCATTGAACTGCCAGCCCTCATGCTGGTCGATGGTGACAAGATCACCTCGGATAAAAAAGACCTGGAAAACGTCAAAGTTTCCGCCGAAGTGCTCGAGCACATCCGCGGGAAGAAGATCGTCATCCAGAAATACAAAAACAAGACCGGTTACAAGAAGCGCCAGGGTCACCGTCAGAACCAGACCCGCGTGAAGATCACCGAAATCAAGTAAACTCGTTTCGGAAGAACTCGTAAAGGATTAAGACATGGCAACAAAAAAAGGTGCTAGTTCCACACGTAACGGTCGTGACTCTAACCCCAAGTTCCTTGGCGTAAAGCGTTTCGGTGGTCAGGTCGTCAACGCCGGAGAAATTCTGGTCCGTCAACGCGGCACGAAATACCACCCCGGCCGTAACGTCGGTCTTGGCAAAGACCACACCCTGTTCGCACTGGCAAACGGCTCCGTAGAGTTCGGTAACCGTCGCGGACGCAAAGTTGTGGACATCGTCCCAACTGAAGCCTAAGAAGCTTTCGTTTTCTAACGCTCCAGCGGGGGCGGACCACCCCTGGTCCGCCCCCGCTTTGAGCTTTTCACCACCTAACCACTTGGAGGATCCCACATGTCACAATTCATTGACCGGGTGACCATACACGTCACTGCGGGCAACGGTGGCCACGGGGAGACCTCGGTGCGCCGCGAAAAATTCAAACCCCTCGGTGGACCAGATGGAGGCAACGGTGGCCACGGTGGTGACGTCGTGCTCGTCGCCGACCCAGATGTCACCACGCTGCTGGACTATCACCACCAACCACACCGAAAGGCCACCAACGGTGAGCCCGGTAAAGGGGATCTGCGCCATGGCAAAAATGGTGAAACCCTCAACCTGCCCGTGCCGGTAGGCACCGTCATCAAAGACCAAGAGGGTAACATCCTGCATGACATGGTGACCCCGCACGAGGAAATCATCCTGGCCCACGGGGGCACAGGGGGAGCAGGCAACGCCTCATTGGCCTCACCCAAACGCAAAGCCCCCGGCTTTGCTCTGCTCGGGGTGCCAGGTGAAGAACGCAGTGTGGTACTGGAACTCAAAACCGTCGCCGACATTGCGTTGGTGGGTTTTCCTTCTGCGGGCAAGTCTTCGCTCATTGCTGCGATTTCGGCAGCACGCCCGAAGATCGCTGACTACCCGTTTACCACCCTGGTGCCAAACCTTGGGGTTGTAGATGCCGGCGGTACGCGCTTTACGGTCGCCGATGTGCCCGGACTCATCCCGGGAGCCTCCGAGGGTAAAGGCCTGGGACTGGAATTTCTGCGCCACGTCGAGCGCACCCACGCCCTGGTGCACGTACTCGATGCTGGCAGCCTCGAAACCGACCGCGATCCGATTTCTGACTACGAAGCGTTAGAAAAAGAACTCGCCGCATACGCCGTTGAACCGATTCTGACCGAAGGCGGCGAACAGCTCATCCCGTTAAATGAGCGCCCCCAGCTGGTCGCCATCAACAAAGTGGACCTTCCCGATGGGCAAGCCATGGCGGATATGACCCGAGCCGAACTGGAATCTCGCGGACTGCGAGTCTTTGAAATCTCGGCGGTCAGCCGCAAAGGGCTCGACGAACTGAAATACGCGATGGCTGAACT
>JAJUIX010000106.1 GCA_029267455.1 Enteractinococcus sp.
GGCGATCGGTTAGCTGTCGTGGAGCGCGGAACAATCCAGAATCTCGGACCGGTTGCTGAGCTGGACATTTCTACACTGTCCGAATCCGTTGCCAGTCTGCTGGGTGGTCTCGGAGAAGTTACCGGCGTGGTCACGGCAGCGAGTGATGAATCCACGACCATTGAAATCGTCGACCGGCTCATAGTGCTTCCTGGGCGACAAGGTGTCATCGGCGATACCGTGACGGTCAATTTGAGTCGCTAAATCTTGAGTACTGAGAACTTCTGGTGTCGAAGCCAGCGTGCTGAAGCGTTAGCGAGCGTCTCAATATCAGGGCTGCCTAAACATGTTTTGTCTTTCTGCAACCGTGCCGTGACCAGATGTGGATAAGGAGAAGCAGCTACTCAGTTATCCACAAAACACCAAACACGTGATATAAAATGAGACTATCCATGATATACGCCATGAAGAGTCATTAAAACTTATTTAAATTGCATCAAAACTATTGTTTTCATCACCGCTAAAGGGTAGAATAGGGGCATACTCCCGTTCCCTTCCTCTCACTATTTGATTCTTCACTACCTGTTTTCGCGCTCGTTGTGTTCAGTTGCTTGTTGAAAGGATGTCGGTTATGGACACCCAGATTTTGCCCAACATCGGATCCCCGGTGTCCTCACCTGCGTTCGAAGAAAGCGCGATTTCTGACATGAGTGTCGGGGAAGTCGTATATGCAGCGACCTTATTTGCTATCGAGATGGTCAAGCGGATGTCTGATCCGGCTACCGGACCAGAGTTTGCACGCTTCGTAACCCAGCCCGGTGCAGATTGGACTGGATTTAAACCCCAACAAGCCACACCAGATCAGGACCACGTGACTGGAGACGACACTCAAGAACCTTCAGAGCAACTGGAATATAAGGATGCGACCGCAGAGCAGACGAAGGATATCCCGCCTGTACCGGTGCCCCCAGACAACTATTACGACTCATTGCCGGCTATTGCACACATGTTGCGCCAGCATCAGCATGCGACAGATGCAGTGGTGACACATTTCGCGGCGCATCTCGTGCCGGCCATTGATGACCAGGCCGCCTTATTGGGTACTCCAGAAGGAGTGGAAGGCTACAAGGACAGCGCAGCCTACTTTCGAGAGGTATTGAAGTTCTCCAGGGCGCAAACCAAGAAGATCCACGATCGAGTTCCCTATGTCACCTGGGCCTCGGGCAAGGACCCCTCTTGGAAGGCCTACCAACCTACATTCTTGAAGGTGGCGAAATCCTACGCGGCAGGCCAGATCTCCGGAGAGAACCTGGACCGAATCGTTAGTCTTGACCAAGACCTCACCAAATACGTGCACAAAACCAAAGCCCTGCCGGAGTATAAAAACGAGGTCATGCAGACGTTTGAACCCGCGTTAGTCGACGCGGCAGAAACCGCCACTCCGGATGAGTTATCCCAAGCTAAGAGTCGCTGGGCCAATAAAATCGCTCATGCAATCGACCCTGATGGTCCACCGGTCGCCGAGGCGATCCGGAAACAAGCTGATAACGCCATCCGCACCCAGAACATGGCTGACGGGTCCGGCAAAATCAGCATGCATGCCACCGCGCCGGTCTATGCGGCCTTCAAGAACTGGGCCTTACACCAGCTGAATTACCACGGCACGCAGGTGGATGTCTCCCAAGACCTGCTGGACCTGCTCGGCGACAGCACCACAGAAGCCCCAGATACAGCGCAGACCGTCAACGACCTCAACGATCTGCCTTCCCAGCCCAATCCTGAGGCCGCTGCCCAAGACGCGGAAGGCAACACCGTCCCTGCAGACGAGATAGCCCAACTGGAGTCGTTGTCCACTGGCCAGCGTTTAGCGGCGCTTATGATCGGTATGTTCCAAAATGTCCTGACCATGGACCCGACAGAACTCGGCGCGAAGAAAGCACACGGGGCCTCTGCGCAGCTGATGATCGTTCAGGACATTGAGACGGCATATGAGACACTTGGGGTCGGTGCCTTACCAGAAGCGGTGCGACGACCACCCGGGCCAGCCGGGGTATTGCCACCGATCATTACACTTCCAAACCCCGACGACTCAGACCAGCCACCATGTTTCAATCCGGCACACACGACCGGGTATAGCCCGCCATCGTGGACCCAATACATGTCCGAAGCAATCAACATCGGACCTATTCGTCCGACTGATGCTGCTCAACTCGCCTGCGATAGCAAACTCGTGGGGCAAATCTGGAATGGAAATCACGACGTCTTAGCCCAACACCGCGCCCACCGGTTCTTCACACCATCCCAACGCAGGGCCATCCTGGCCCGCGACCGCGGCTGCCAAGCTCCAGGATGCACTGTCCCGGCGGTCTATTGCCAGATTCACCACCTCATCGAATGGCACAATAACGGTCCCACCGACGTCGATAACGCGATCACCCTGTGCGCCCAGCACCACGGCGCAGTGCACAACGAGAAATGGACGATCCGCAAATATCACGGGATCACGTTCTTCCAGCCCGCACCCTGGCTCGATCCCACCCAGCCACTACTAAGAAATCTGTACTGGGCGCTGTGAGAGCTAGGTATCTGAAGTGCTGATAGCACCGGCTTGAATCTCATCCAGATCCACCGGGCTGTCATCAAACAGCGCACGAATATCGTCCGCGGTCACGTTCGAAGCAAACGCCGTATCGTCCTCGGTCAAGGCATCGAACATCTCGACTTTCTGCTGCTGCAGTGCCAAAACTTTCTCTTCAATGGAGCCCTTCGACACCATGCGATACACCATGACATTCTTGTCTTGGCCAATACGGTGAGCACGGTCCACGGCCTGCGCCTCCACGGCTGGATTCCACCACGGATCCAAGAGGAACACATAATCTGCCTCGGTCAAAGTCAATCCGAAACCACCGGCCCGCAAGGAAATCAAGAATACCGGAGCATCCCCGGAACGGAACTGCTCAACGACCGCACCGCGATCACGAGTCGACCCATCCAAATATGCATACTCAATATCCTGCTGATCCAGTTCTCGGCCCAAACGGGCCAAGAACGAGGTGAACTGCGAGAAGATCAATACTCGATGACCCTCGGGCAGTATCTCAGACAACCGAGACATCAATTCGTTGAGCTTCGATGACGGAATATGAGCGTACTCGTCATCGACAATCGCCGGATCCAAGGCCAGCATGCGCATCAAGGTCAACGAACGGAAAATCGACATGCGGTTCGAATCCATATCCGCCACAAGATTCAACACGTTCTTCCGCTCACGCTGCAGAATCTGCTGATACAACCTCTCGTGTTCAGGTTCCATCGGCACCTGCAACACCATCTCCTGCTTATCCGGCAATTCGGCCGCAACAGATTCTTTCGTACGACGCAACATAAACGGACGGATCTTCCTGCGTAATGTATCCATCGCCTCGCGCGAGCGCGATTGCTGGTCCGCTCGTTCCTCATCCGGCTTGCCAGGTTCGGTCCGTGCCACCCGCTGCCCCGCTTCAATCGGCCGCAAGTAATCATCACGGAACTTCGCATACCGCGGCAACATGCCCGGTACAACCAACCGGAAAATCGACCACAAATCCGACAGCGTATTTTCCATCGGGGTACCCGTAATAGCCAGTTTAAAACCAGCCCGGAAGTTCCGGATCGCCCGGTGAGCTTTCGTCTGATAGTTCTTTACAAACTGGGCCTCGTCCAGAATCAACCCGGCCCAGTGCGGCTCGGATAGAAATTCCTCATCCAACCGAGCAATCGCATAGGAGGTGACCAAGATATCCGCGCGTTCACGAATTGACTCAATCGACTCAGCACGACGCAGATTCGACACATCGACGACGGCAACCTTCAAATCAGGTGCAAATCGCTCGACCTCATCACGCCACACCGTCAACACCGACGACGGAGCAATAACCAAAAACGGATCCTCTTCGCCCTGCTCTTTTGCACGAGCAATCATCGCAAGCGTTTGGACTGTCTTGCCCAGCCCCATGTCGTCGGCAAGAATACCGCCGAGCCCGAGGTCGTAGAGGTACGACAGCCATTCATAGCCTTCATGCTGGTAATCACGCAGTTCCGCACGTAATGCCGAGGGCGCTGCCAACTTCGGAATGTCAGTCGCACCCCGCAGTACGGCCAGGGCTTTCTGCCACTCGATAATCGTGGGATCAGCGTGAAACGTGTCGGCGACTTCTTCGGCGTCCTCAAGCAGCGTTGCGTTGAAACGCGAAATTGACGGATTATCGGCTCCGAAATCGTCCAGTGTCGAGGCTTCTTCGAGGAGCCTGCGCAACGGCTCGAACGCCGAATGATCCAACGAGAAGTACGTCCCGTCCGACAGCAAAAGGCTGTCCTGATTCCGCACCAGGGCGATGAATAACTGGCGGAACGGAATGGTGCGATCTTCGATGGTGACTTGGAAGCCCAGATCGAACCAGTCATTCTTTTCAGACTGGGTAGCGTTGATGACGATATGCGGCTCGCCGGTCAGACGAGTATAAACCGGCCGATCCTCGGTCTCTACGATACGCACGTGCTCATGCTGTTGCAGAATCGGCAGCGCTTCGTCGACAAATTTTGCGGCATCCGCTCCAATGAGTGTCGTCTTACCGGGAACGGTAGTTAATTCGAGTTCATCAGAGATCTCATCCAGCACTCGCTGGCGGTGCTCGGTCTGGTCTTCGGTGCCCAGATAATCCCAACGCGAGGAAATCCGGACGTGATCCTGGCGCTCGCCCTGGTGCGTCGCCTGATAGTACTCCAGCGTGAGTTCCAAAACCGACGGCGGGATCTCGGGGAGTTCGACGGAGCGGTCCTGGCTGGCCAGCGGAATGACCCCGGCCAGAATGGGATACACGTTCTCGAAGAATTCTTGGGTATCATCCGCCGGGATAATCATCGGTTCGGGCGACTCGATCAGATCCATCACGGTCCGGGTCAGGGGCTGGTTCAGCGGGATGATGTTAATGTCAGCGGTGGCCGACTCCGGATAATAGTCAACCGTGTAGAGGCCAATCGAACCGAGGGTCCCAGAAGGGACAAGCGTTTCTGCCGGTAGTTGTGCCTGAATGGTCAGTGCGATGTCGTCGTCATCGGTTTCTGTCGCGTCAAAAATGATGCGCGCCGGGTCGGTGAGCGACACGCGGTTGATAATTTTTTGCATCGGCACCAGCGGGATACCGGCATTATCGATCTTGGCCATAATGTCCCACATCTGGGGCATATTGATAGTGGCCAGCGTGATCAGGTCGGTCGACCCCAGCGAGGAAACCGAGGTGGTGTACAGCTGGTTCAGCTCGTGCAGCGCATCGTGTTGGTCGGGCAGGAACTGGAACTCAGCGTGGGACGACTGATGAAACGGCAGATCAAACAGCGTCCAGTTCATGTTGCCCTTGATCCAACCGCCGCGGGCACCGATACGAAGCGGACGAAGCCGTACGGTCAGGTCATTGTGGTTTTCCAGGTCTTCTGCGGTGGCTTCGCGC
Source organism: Enteractinococcus sp. (assembly GCA_029267455.1). Taxonomy (GTDB): domain Bacteria; phylum Actinomycetota; class Actinomycetes; order Actinomycetales; family Micrococcaceae; genus Yaniella. The sequence goes on from JAJUIX010000106.1 coordinate 5,469, forward strand.
CACACAAACCGCGTGCGGTACCCGGCGGGTTCTGAATGCAACGCATCGATTTCTAC
>JAJUIX010000136.1 GCA_029267455.1 Enteractinococcus sp.
CGCGATCACACCGATGACCGCCAGGGATCCGGGAATGGCGACGGTTCGTTGCATGATCCGCGGCGAGATCATATACGCCTCAAACTGCAGGTAGATGAAATAGATGACCGCAAAGATGACTGCCGACTGCCAGCTGACCAACAACGCTAACCCGGTGATAACGATCCCGCCGGTGACCGCCCCGACTAACGGTATGAAGGCCATAAACGCGGCGAAGATAGCTAATAGTGCCACATACTGTAGGCCGGCGATGGAGGCGGCAATGAAGGCGACGACGCCGTTGATGGTGGCCACCAGGGTCTGGGCGACGATGTAGTGACCCACCGAACCGGTAATTTTCTCTGACAGATATTTCAAACGCTCTCGGCGTGACCGCGGAGCCAAGCGGTACATCCACGATTTGATGCTCGGCAGTGAGGCCAAGAAATACAGCGTCAGGACCACCACGATCAGCACCGAAAAACCGATATTGAGAATTGCGCCGCCGACACCAAGAATCCCACCGAGCAGGCTACTGATATTCGCGCTGTTGGACACAAACCGGTTGACCTCGGTGGTTATCACAGATGCCACATCAAATTCGTCGTCAATGGCTCGAAAGAAATCTGATTCGATGAAATCCGAAACCACGGTAGGCAAGATTTGGACAAACTCGGTGGATTGCTCGATGACCACGGGCACAAGTGCTGCCACAAAGAGCGTGGCGATCCCCAGCAGCAGGATGACCGCCACGAGCACGCCCACAACCCGGGGAGCGCCCCAGGATTGAATCTTTGACACAATCGGGTCAAGACCCAACGTAATAAACAGGGCGGCCAAGATCCACACGAGCAGTTGCACATTGGACGAGACCAGGACGTAGAGTGCAAGCGCTAACCCAACGCCGACCGTCAATAAAAACCCGGTCCTGACGGGACGAGAAATCACGTCCGCAGCCACAACCAGCGGTGAATCCGACGGTTCGTCCCCGGTCTCAATACCTGGCGTGTTGGGATACTCCTCGGGATCAGGCACGGTGAACTGATATTGCGCGCGTCTGCCGGCTAACTGCTCGCGGGCACCAGAAATGCGCCCTCTGAGCTTTTTGAACACGTTGGCTACGGCCCCACGTGCTGAAGGTTTCTCGGCCACGAATACCACATTACGGCAGGATCCCCCAAAGATGGCAGACCCAAGCGGCGAGGTGTATCTCGAGATTGCTACTATGGTGGGAGGCTAGCCGGGTGGCATCAAACTGATGCGCCAAACCGAAGAATCGAACAAAAGGTGGCAGATTTTGAAATCTCTGGGCGGTATCGGCGCCATCATCTTAGGTGTCGTGGCGATCTTAGTGGCGGTGGGACTGCAAACAATTTGGGCCCCTCCGGCCGAGTTTAACGCCACCACCAGCGACACCCAAGAGGCGCCGCTGACGATCGTCACCGAGGGCATCGACGTCGACCCCGATGACGACATTGAATATACCGTCACCGGTGATGGCGAGTTCACTCTCATGTACGGGCAACTGCGCGATATTGAAGCGTGGGTCGGGGATGCCGCTCATAACCGCATCGACGGCGTCAACACCGATGTTCCTCGCGGCGAAGACCCGACGGTGGAGGTCACCTTCGTCGACGGTGAAACCGAGGTACCCAATCCGGTCAATTCAGATCTGTGGTTGGCCACCCAAGAGGTCACCGATGAGGTCACGCAGCGCTGGACCAGTAGTGATGCCGGGGAATGGGCCCTGCTGATCGCCACCGATGGCACCCAACCGGCACCCACAGATTTCAGTGTCTCGTGGGTCAATATGGAACCTGATTCGCCGTGGATCACCCCGCTGATGATCATCGGTATCATCCTGATTTTGATCGGGATCGCGCTCTTAATCTGGCGCTTTATCGAGTTCCGGCGCCGCGCCAAACAAACTTCCGGCCGACGTGCCGCAGTCCGAGGAGACTACACCGGTCTGACCGCAGCAGACGTCATGGCCGACACCGACACTTCGCAGCAGACCATGACGATGCAGCAAGTAGACGCCGGTGAGCCGGTTGACACCTACGATGACGAACAACCCACCGAAGTGGTCGCCGGAGCAGCGGTCGCTGACATGACACAGCCCGTTGATGACGAAGACGCGGACCACGCTGACGAAGACAAGCCAGCCAACACGGATGATTCTGAGCATCGCGACGACACCGACGACGACGAGTTCGACGACTCCTCCGGTGCGACAGATCAGACTGAAGCACTGCCGATCCAAGATGAGCCCACGGATGATGAAACCAAAGACAATGGTTTCTTGCGGCGCATCGTCACGAGCGTGGCAGCACTGGGGCTTACCGCTGGCCTAGGAATTGGCCCGGCCCAGGCCGATACGGCGAGCCCAGAGGCTGAAGACATTGAAGAACAGGTCGATGAAGACCAAATCGACGAGGAAGTCGACCCTGAAGAACCAGAAACTTTCCCCGTCGTCGTGGATTCGCAGTTCCAACAGATCTTGGATTCCGTCTCGTCCACTGTGGCTCGCGGCGATGAGGAATTAGACGCCGATCTGCTCACTGATCGAGTCGACGGCCAGGCCCTGCGGGTACGGGAAGACTCCTACCGCAATAACAGCATCGAAGAAGACTACCCGGACCGTGTCCCGATCGCCTCGGATGAGATCTTAGCGACCTGGATGTCGCGCGATGATTCCTTCCCTCGCACGATCTATGCGGTCACCTCCGACGAAGAAGCGACAGCAACCCAGCTGCTGGTACTGCGCCAAGAAAATGCGCGCTCGCAATACAAACTCATCAGCAACGCACCGTTTGCCCCGGGTGCTGAGGTGCCAGCAGGCAGTCTCACCGACCACAACGTGCAAGCGATGCCACGGGATGAATCTTCTGACCTAGTGATGTCACCGGATGCTGCGATTGAAGCGCTGGCGGATTATCTCACCGATCCGGAAGCGGAGGCCGCAGACCGTATCGCCGATAACGAATGGATCGATATGATTCACGACCATCAGGCCGAGCTGGTCGAAACCCACGGCGAACACGACACAACAGCATCCGTGTCCCGGACGGTCTTTGAAGACTCGGTCAATGCTGTGCGCCTGCCGGATGGCTCAGCACTGGTATTTGGCGCGATGAACTCGCTGGAATCCCTGACCCCAGAAGAGGGAGCGACCGTGTCGTTGAACCCTCTGACTCAAGAAATTGGGGAATTCGCATCAGCCGAAGTCGATGAAGAGGTTCGAATTCGCTACCGCGAACAATTTGCGCTGCATATTCCGGCGGAGGGCGAAGTTTCGCTGGTCGGGTATGAAACAGTTCAATCTACCGTTGACTGACCGGACTACTAGACTGGAAAGCAGTTTCACGAGCCGAATCTGATAAAGAAGAGGATTATGAGCCAACAGCCTGACAATAGATCCCAGCAAAACACCCCACCTTCGCACTCACGTGACGCGATCGACCTGTCGAAGATTTCGAGCACATCTTCGGGGCAATCCGGTTCCGATCAGTCCTGGGTCTTAAAAGACGTAGATCAGCAGTCTTTGCAAACCTTGTTGCAAAATGCGGCGAGTGTGCCGTTGATCATTCACTTGGCGGCTCCGTCGAACCCAGCATCCAAGCAGATCGATGACGTGCTGCAGCCGGCAATCGATGCTCGCGGCGGTCGCATGGTCATGGGCCGGATCAATACCGAAGCCCATCCGCAATTACTGCAAATGTTCGGTGTGCCCTCAGCACCCATGGTCATTGCGCTCATGGGTCAACAGGCCCTGCCGTTATTCAATGAACCGGTGAGTTCCGAACAGCTGGAGAAGCTCTTAGACGAGATCAACGCTTCAGCAGTCCAAGCCGGAATGGCCGGTACGGTCCCTCCGCTGGTCGAAGCCACCGACGACGACGGCCAAGCCGTGCTGCCGCCGCTGCACCAAGAAGCCGCCGATGCACTCCAAGCCGGCGACTACGACGCCGCCATCGCCGCCTATGATAAGGCCCTTGCCGAAAATCCGCAGGACGATCAGGCAGTCGCCGGAAAAGCACAGGTCGCGCTCATGAAGCGGGCCAAAGATCTGGATCCCCAACAGGTTCGAACCAAGGCGGCAGAAAACCCCGACGATGTCGAGGCCCAGATTGCCGTGGCAGACCTGGACCTCTACGGTGGTCATGTGCAAGACGCTTTCGATCGTTTGGTCAAATTCATTGGCCGAAGTGCTGGTGACGACAAGGAGACCGCCAGAAAACACTTACTGGAGCTCTATACCGTGGTCGGCGATCACGATGAGCGGGTCGCAGCCTCCCGCCGCAAACTCGCGGCAGCCCTGTTCTAAGCCCCAGAACTGGACCTTCCGTCCCCCGTCCGAGCCGAATTTCAATCGGGCGGGGGATACGTCGTGCCCGGGAAGTTTCTACACTAGAAGTTATGTTAGAAAAATCAGCGCTACCCGATCCTGACCACGCGGTGGTCATCCGATCCTTGGGGAAACAATTCGGCGAAAAAATCGCCGTCAACGGTATTAACCTGACGATACCCGCCGGCTCGTTCTACGGCTTCGTCGGCCCCAACGGTGCGGGGAAAACCACCACCATGTCGATGATGACGGGGCTGTTGCGGCCCGACCACGGCCAAGTCTGGATGCACGGCTTCAACATGTGGGAGGCCCCG
>JAJUIX010000103.1 GCA_029267455.1 Enteractinococcus sp.
GACGATACGGGACGAATCAGTGCGCTGTGGTACGAAACCGTAGAATCAGACGCTGAGACCGACCCAGCAACACAGTTTCCCGAAGAAGGCGAAGAAAATAATCCAGGCCTAGGACAGTAGAGCCTCAACCCACAGTTCCAGGCGCCGGGCAATTGCTCGGCGCCTTCGTCATGTCACGCCCCGTGAATATCGAGCGTTAAAAATTATGGCGTCAGCCACCTGGTGCTGCAGCTGACGCCAATGCCAAGGTATGGAAAGGGGCTTATGCGGGGGCTAGGTCAGACGTCGATTGGTGACGGACTTCAGCTTCGGTGGGTCGAGTTTCATACTGCGACGTGAAGACATCTAAGACCAAAGTCATAGTCCACACGACAAGGCCCGTGCCGAGCATGTGGAAGCCCACCACGAGAATAGGCAGCCCATTGAAGTGCTGATAGAAACCGACCAGAGCTTGGAAGACTAACACGACAGTGAAGCCCCATACGGCCCGGTGTTGACGATGCGAGGTGCCAATGCGGTACATGACGACGATGAGAATAATAGCCAACAGGGTCATGAAGTAGGCCGGGGCAGCATGCAGGCGCGTCACCAGCAGCTGATCGAAATCGTGACGCGGTGCAGTCGGGTCGCCACCATGGGGGCCCGAACCGGTCACGATCGTACCGATAATCAGTGCGACCCAGCCGGCCACGTAGATCGAAAAGGCTGCCACCTTGGTGACGGTGGTTGAGGCACCATCCTGTAACCTGACCGGATGCCCAAGTGTTTTTCGGGCCCGACGTTCTGCGCCAATTCGATGAGCTAATAGGGTGGCAATCGAAACCATGGCCGCAGACAGCAAGAAGTGGAACATCACGACCCAAGGATTCAGGCCGGTCCATACGGTAATTCCACCAATGACGGCTTGTCCCGGGATACCTAAAAAGAGTATGACCGACATGACAAACAGTCCGCGGTGAGTTTTGCGCAGACGCCACAGCGCGACAATAGTCAGTACGGCAATCGCGGCGAGGACGAAGGTCAATAAGCGGTTGCCGAATTCAATGACACCGTGCATCCCCATTTCAGGGGTGGTGACATAGGAGTCGGGTGTGCATCGGGGCCACTCGGAACATCCCAGCCCAGATGCGGTCAATCGCACGGCGCCGCCTGTCACAATGATGCCCGCTTGTGACACGACTGAGGCCACACCTAACACCATTATCCACAGCGTGAAGGTACGAGGCATCAGCACATCGGACCACTGACGGAGTGGGTGGTCGCCTGAAGTAGTCATGAAAAGAGTCCTCTTATATATGTCCGCGGTACGCAAAGTACCTGATGTGTGGCAACTGTGCTAGCGCCACTTAAACCAGCGTATAGTGCCCAAGCCGAACACAATGGCCCATAAGGCCAAAATGACACATGATCCAAGGTCAAAGACGCCATCAAGAAGGGCAGCACGTAGCCCATTCCCAAGTGCTGCAGAGGGGAGGTAGTCAATGATCACGCTGCCGGTGAATTCAGCTACAGGGAAGACGACGCCTCCTAGGGCCCCAAGAATAACCCACGAGATATTGGTGATGGCAAGGGTCGCCTCTGGACGGACAGTGCCGGCGATCAGCAACCCCAGACCGGTAAACGCCATGACGCCCAGTACGATGAATATGATTGCGTAGCCAAGCCCCGAAATATTAGGAGACCAACCCAGGAGTGCAGCCACCGTTCCGATGACAATAAGTTGGGTCGCTTGCACCATCAGCACGGCTGCTGCTTTTCCTAATAACAGCCCGATGGGGCCCAGGGGAGTGGTGGCAAGGTATTGCAAAACCCCGTAACGACGATCGAAGCCAGTAGCGATACCTTGGCCCGTTAACCCCGAAGACAGCACCGATAGCGCAAGCACCCCGGGTGTGGCGATGTCGATTGTGGAGGGACCGGTGGCGGTATCGAATAGTCCGGTGAAATATAGCCCGGCCAACGCTAGGAGCGGAAGAATAATCGAAACTAAAAGCTGTTCACCGTTGGTGACGGTCACCCGAGTTTCGTAGCGCCCTTGGGCAAGCACCTTCGCCAGCAGGGAGGCCGAATGAGGCTTTTCGACCGGTGTGAGATCAAGCGTGGTCATGTGCAGTCAACTCCATAAACACATCTTCCAAGGACTTACCAGTCAGCCCCAGATCCACCGGCATCAAATCATGGCGTACCCACCATGCGCTCAAAGCATGTAGATCAGCCGGGGTTTCGATGCCCGAGACGTACCAGACCAAACTGGTAGGAGCCACTTCATCTGTGCTGAGCGTCAGATGTGCGGGAAAATCATCTTGCTGTGCTGCGGTCAGGGGCGTGTCCAAGCGAAACGATAATGGCGGATGCAGACCTGTTGACGTGAGCTCCTCGACCGTGCCGGCTGCCTCAACACGCCCATCACGAATCAACACCACATGATCCGCTAGGCGTTGGGCGTCTTCGAGCAGGTGGGTGGTCAAAATGATGCAGACTCCCAGTGATTTAAGTTCCTCAATCAAGTCAAAAACAATCCGACGCGAAACGGGATCTAGGCCCGCAGAAGGTTCATCGAGAAAAATCACCTTGGGGCGACCAACAAGTGCCGCCGCCATACCCAGCCGCTGGCGCTGACCACCAGAGAGTCGACGAATTTGGCGATCTTTATAGTCATGAATCTGCAAGCGATCCATCAGGCCGTCAATATCAGCAGGGTAGCGGTACAAACGTTGTAAATGCTGCAGTAGTCGTTCACCGGTGACCGCCATGGGCAATCCGCCTTCTTGGAGCATTACCCCGACCTGGCTGCGCAGATCGGCACCGGCCCGATACGGATCAACACCGAGTAATCGCACGGTTCCAGACGTTGCCGGATCGATACCCTGGGCAATCGACAAGGTAGTGGTTTTTCCTGCCCCATTGGGACCTAATAAGGCCGTGACTTCACCGGCTTTGGCTTCGAAACTGATGCCTTTGAGGATGTGAAAACGACCCTTGCGAACGCGGACCTCGCGGTGAACATTCGATAACGACAGCATGAATTAAGACTCACAACATTGATGCGATACGTGGTTAGACACGGCCTATAGCTTAGCTACTAATTGTGGCAGTAACCCCTGCAACAGTCGAGTTAGAAGCTAGGCCTTGAGCAGAATCAGCGCACTCGTGAGCAGGAACATGTCCGTCGCGCTAGCCAAACGTCCGAAGTGGCCTATAATTAGGACATACCATGATTACTAAATTCGCTGAATCCCCTTCGGATAAGTCTACCTCTGGCGCGGGCACATCTAAAACTACACGCCAGAAGGTCATGCACGCCGTCCTGTCACACGGGCCGGTCAGTGCAGCGACCATCGGCAAGAAACTCGATTTAACTGCTGCAGCAGTCCGCCGTCATCTTGACGCGCTAGAGGACGAGGGCCTTGTGGAAGTCAAGGCTGTTTCGGGGTCACAACGCGGTGCGGGCCGTCCCTCGCGACGCTACGTTGTCACTCAGCAAGGTCAGGTGCAACTCGGTGATGATTATTTAGGGGTTGCCACGGACGCAATGACTGCCCTGGTGGAGCTTGGCGGTCAAGACGCACTGCGTGGATTCGCACGCCAATATTTTCACAAAATCGAAGAGCGTTTCAACGAAACAATAGGCGAAGCTTCCACCCTAAATGACCGCATTCAGACCTTAACTAAGGTTTTAGCGGATCTAGGCTTTGCCGCATCTACCCGGCGGGCCGGTCGGACCGCGAAGGTGACGACGTTACGTGCGGCACAAATTTGCCAGGGGCACTGTCCCATCCAAGAGCTCGCTGGTAAATTCCCACAGTTTTGTGAGGAAGAAACTGACCTCTTTGCGCGTTTACTAGAAGTAGATGTGCGAAGACTCGCCACGATGCCCACAGGTGGCCATGTGTGTAACACCCACGTACCATTAGGTCGGGCTGCACACGCTTCCCTGCGGGCAGCAAGTAATACGAAGACTTCAGCGAACTAACACAAAACCATAGTCACCGAAGGTCTCATTGGGGCTTTTGTTTGGTGACCACCATCCACGACCCGTTATAAAGAGGTTGATAATGACGGATCAAATCAGTCAAGAAACCGCCGACCCCGGCGTGATTCAGGACGTTCTGGACGCCAACCCAGAACTTGAAGCCATTGGACCCTACGAATTCGGGTGGCACGACCCGGACGAAGCCGGCGAAAACGCGGTACGTGGCCTCAACGAGGACGTGGTGCGTAACATCTCCGAGCTCAAAGAAGAGCCCGAGTGGATGCTGAAGACCCGTCTGAAGGGCCTGCGCTACTTTGAGCGCAAGCCGATGCCCACCTGGGGTGCAGATCTCTCCGGCATCGATTTCGACCAGATTAAATACTTCGTACGCTCCACCGAAAAGCAAGCTACTCGTTGGGAAGATCTGCCAGAAGACATTCTGGAGACCTACGAGCGACTTGGCATTCCGGAAGCCGAGCGTGAGCGTCTTGTCGCAGGTGTGGCAGCTCAGTACGAGTCCGAGGTCGTCTATCACCAGATCAACGATGAACTCGAACGCCAAGGTGTTGTATTCCTGGATACCGATACGGGCCTGAAGGAACATGAAGACATCTTCAAGGAATACTTCGGCTCTGTCATTCCGGTCGGTGACAACAAGTTCTCCGCACTGAACACCGCGGTATGGTCCGGTGGCTCATTCGTCTACGTACCAAAAGGCGTGCACGTCGAGATCCCACTCCAGGCCTACTTCCGGATTAACACCGAGAACATGGGCCAATTCGAACGTACCCTCATCATTGCCGATGAAGGTTCGTACGTGCACTATGTCGAAGGCTGTACAGCTCCGATCTATAAGACCGACTCGTTGCACTCCGCCGTCGTCGAGATTATCGTCAAAAAGAACGCCCGCGTTCGCTACACGACCATTCAGAACTGGTCGAATAACGTCTACAACCTCGTCACCAAGCGTGCTGTTGTCGAAGAAGGCGGCACCATGGAATGGGTTGACGGCAATATCGGTTCCAAGGTCACCATGAAATACCCTGCTGTCTACCTCACCGGGGAGCACTCACACGGCGAAACATTGACCATGGCTTTCGCTGGTGCAGGCCAGTACCAGGACACCGGCTCGAAGATGGTTCACTTAGCACCAAACACCAAGTCCAACATTATCTCCAAGTCTGTGGCTCGTGGTGGTGGACGTTCTGCCTACCGTGGCCTCGTCCAGATCACCGAAGGCGCCAAGAACTCGGCAAATAACACCGAGTGTGACGCCCTGCTGGTCGACACCATCTCGCGAACCGACACCTACCCTTACATTGACATCCGTGAAGACGATGTCACCTTGGGTCACGAAGCAACCGTGTCGAAGGTTTCGGAAATGCAACTGTTCTACCTGATGAGCCGCGGGCTGTCAGAAGAAGAAGCTATGGCCATGATTGTGCGTGGCTTCGTAGAACCTATTTCGCGCCACCTCCCAATGGAATACGCGCTTGAACTGAACAAACTCATTGAACTGCAAATGGAAGGATCGGTGGGCTAAGCGTGGCCAACACTGACGCAACAACACTCGACGACGGTCCAGACCTGCTGATCCCGGGCATGGGCGAAGAAGGCGAA
>JAJUIX010000121.1 GCA_029267455.1 Enteractinococcus sp.
GGGCGATCTGCCCTGGCATCGCATCGTCAGAACAGACGGGACAGTAGCCAAACCGCAGCAGTTGCCCATGCTCAGAGACGAAGGCCTCGAGATCCCCGATGACAAAATTGATATGCAACGCTACAGATGGGAGCCGGAGGATGACGCAGGGGAGTGACCACACCGTTATATTAACGACGTGGAGCCTGCGACGTTGAGATCGCAGGCTCCACGGGACCGGATGGTTTACGCGTCGTCTTCAGGGAAGACTGACAATTTCGTAAAGGGGAAAGTAAACGTCCAGGTTGTGTCTTGGTTTCGATCGAAGGCACCAACATCACCGACACCCAGATGGATGGTTTCGCCATCTGGCATCTCAATGTCTACCGCGCCTTCAACAACGTGGACGATCTCAGCCCGGGCAAAGGGATAGGGGGCAACTTTGGGCATGGTTTCTTCGGTGCCGCGCCAAAACTGTGCCTTGCCCTCACGAATCCATGCGTATTCGCCCGCGGACTTGGTGGGATCAGCCGGGTGTGGGAAAGGCTGGAACTGGGCTTCGGACAACCGACCAATATCGTAGGTCATGGAGGCTCCTTTGAGTCATTCGCTGATGTGGGTACGCTTTGATCTTGGCGTATTTGCTGACAACCGACTGTGACGCAAGTGCAGAAGTGTTGCTTTTGGGTGCAGTTCTGTCGCGGTTGCCCCAGGTCCGGCACTGGTAACCAAGCAGCGTGCACGAAAACCCAATTCAATTGGTGGTGACGTGCGGCACACTAGAGGGTATCTGTCGGATGAGGAGACCCTAATGGAAAGCACACACCTTGATCGACGCCGGTTATCGACCCCGGCGCTTGTGTTTATTATCATCGCTGCTTCCGCGCCTTTGACCGTACTGGCCGGCGGCATCCCCACCAACTATGCGGTTGCCGGGTTGCTCGGGGTACCGCAAACCTATATTGCGCTCGGGCTGATCCTGCTGTTATTCGCGGTGGGCTACACGGCCATGAGCCGCGAAATTCAAAACGCCGGCGCTTTCTATGCGTATGTGACCGAAGGGCTGGGTAACCGGCAGGGTATCGCCACGGCCCTCGTGGCACTGGTCGCATATAACATGATGCAAATCGGGCTGTACGGACTTTTCGGATTTGCCGCGTCGAATCTCATCTTGGAGTTCACCGGTCTAGCTCTTCCGTGGTGGTTGACCGCACTGGCAGCTTGGCTCTTAGTGGCCTTGTTGGGCGTGCGTTCGATTGACGTATCAGCCAAAGTCTTAGGCGTCATCGTCGCGCTGGAATTCTTGGTGGTCATCATCGTCGACATTATGGCCCTCGGTATTGCTCCTGAAGGAGTCACGGGTGAGGCCTTCCAGGCCAGTGAATTCTTTGCTCCCGGCATCGGATTGCTGTTTGCCTTTGGTGTGGCAGCGTTCATGGGTTTCGAATCTGGCGCCATCTACTCCGAAGAAGTCGTTGACCCACAGCGCACTGTCGCCCGAGCAACATATATTGCTTTGGCAGTCATCGCGCTGTTCTACGCATTTACCGCTTGGGCGGTCGGTATTGGCGTCGGACCAAGCAACGTCGTTGAAGAATCGCAAACCCTAGGCCCAGATTTGATCTTTGCCTGGCTGGGCGAACACTCGCCGATGCTGGCAAATTTCGCGAACCTGCTGTTTGTCACCAGCCTGTTGGCAGTGTTACTCGCCTTCCACAATGCGGTGGCCCGTTACTTCTTCGCTCTGGGGCGCTCCACGGTATTGCCAAGGTTCCTGGGCAAAACAGGTTCAAACGGGGCACCCCAAAATGGCTCCATGATCCAGTCAGGGCTAGCTTTCGTTGTGGTCGTCGGTTTCGCAATCGCAGGCGCCGGCCACGAACTGGGTGACCTCTTTCCCGTCGTGACCCTTTTCATCTGGCTGACCAATACTGCTGCATTTGGCTTAGTCTTTCTCCTAGCCGTCACGTCGGTGGCCATCATCGCTTGGTTCTATAAGAACCCGAACGGACGCGGTGCTTGGACGCGAATCGTCGCGCCCGGCCTGGCCACTATTGGTTTGACCGCAATCTTCGTCTTGATCTTGGTCAACTTCGATCTGATGATTGAAGCAGAAGAAGGTTCAGCACTGATCTATATTCTGCCCGGCCTCATCATCGCAGCCGGCGTCCTCGGAATCATTTGGGGTCAGATCATTCAAAACCGTCGCCCTGAAGACTATGAACGGATGAGCCATCAAGATCAACTCAGTGACGAAGAAGAACTCGCGATCGCCGAGGGTCGGTTGAATGACTCGAGATAGCAGTTCGTCTCATATAACACTATCCACACAGTCGAAATCGTAATCGCACGAAAGGACATCACTTATGACAACCTATGATGCACAGGTAGCCGTGATCGGGCTCGGGGCAAACGGGGCCCAGGCGCTCTATCAGCTTGCCAAGCGTGGAATCAGCGTTATCGGTATTGAACAGCACTGGTCACCCAATGAACGCTCTGGCCACGCGGGGGAGCACCGGGTCCTGCACCCGCTGCCTTTCAGCCCAGAAGGCTCCCCGGATCATGAGATCCTCAAAGATATCATGCCGGCGTGGAAACAGTTCCAGCAAGAGACGAACTCGAACCTCGTCATTGAGTCCGGCGTCATGCTGTTCGGGCACAAAGACGACGACGAATTTCAAGTCATTGCGCAAAATGCTCGGAACCGGGACGGCGATGACCGCAACGTGTTGGACGCCAAAACCATGCGCGAACGTTACCCACTGTTCCGCACCGACGATTCCGGTATGGGCGTCTTCGATGAACTCGGCGGGGCGGTCCGTTCAGAATTGGCCGTCTACACGGCCGTCCACGGAGCGAAGAAACTCGGTGCCGAAGTACACACCGATACGAAAGTCCACGGTTGGGCCATTGAGTCAGACCGCGTTCGCGTCTTCACGCGGGATCGTGAATTTACGGTCGAGAAACTGGTCATTTCCCCTGGTGCCTACATCGCGGAGATGCTGCCGCACCTACCGATCCGAGCACGTCACCTGGTGATGGCATGGTTCACTCCTGAACCTGAATATATGGATGCCTATTCCGATCCGAAACAGCTGCCAGCGTTCCACGGATTTATCCCGCACCGTCGCGGCGAAATGATCTACGGCGCCGGTTCGCTGGATAAGCCATACGTCAAAATTGGCGCGGACTTCAACTGGCGCTTGACCGACGAGATTCACCAGACTGATTTCCACGTGGTGCCTGAAGATCTCGATGGGATCCGCATGATGGCCCGCGAACGCTTCGTCGGGCTGGATGATGCACCGTTGCGTTCCGTGAAACTTATGGACGGATGGACCGTGGACTACGAAGCACTCGTCGGTCACTATGGGCCGTCTGGCCGAGTGGTTCTGTCGACCGGCTTCTCTGGTTACGGCTTCACCGTGGCGCCGGTCATGGGCGGCATCGTCGCCGATCTGATTGAAAAAGAGGAAACCAGCTACAACATCGCTCACCTGGATCCAAACCGGTTCACCGAACCGAATGACAGTCTGGCGGAGTGGTGGCAAGTGACCGGCGGGTGGAACCGGTCCTGGTCCAAGCTATAGTCCGTCGTTGCTCCCATGTGGTGCCCAGTGCTGCAAAACGGCACCGGGCACTCGTGGTGCCGAGGCTAGTTCTCGAAGATCGCTTGCCGGTAGCCAGACGGCGTCTGGCCGTAGGTCTGTTTGAACAATTTGGATACATGCGAAGCGTCGGTGAGGCCCCAGCGGGAGCTAATACTTTGAACGGTTTCGTCCTGGTAAGCAGGATTGGCAAGATCCTCACGGATGCGTGCAATTCGTTCGCCTCGAATATAGGAGCTGACCGTCAACCCCTCTTCTGCAAACTTGCTATGCAACTGCCGTAGGGAGACGTAGAAATGGTCGGCGATCTTTTTCGGGCTCAGCGTCGGGTCATGCAAGTGGTCGTCAATGTAGGCCACGGCCTGTTCAAATAAGGGGTTGTCAGGTTGGAAATCGTCCTGATTCCGGGCCGCAGCAAATAAGACGCTAACCAGCATTTCTAGGGCCGAGCGCACCAACTGTAGCGCGTGCGGCCCCTCCAGAACATTCAGGTTCAATGCCAGCTGTTCAAACAGCGGCACCGCAACTCGTCCGAGTCCGGAATCGTCACGGATCGGTACGGCAGTGACCTGGGCGATCTGGTTCTGTACCAGGTGCAACAGTTCTTGAGGGAACTGGATAATCAAACTGCGTTGGTCGTCTTCAAAGTCCAGCGTATAGGGGCGATGGGCCACATAGAGTGCGAGATCGCCGGGCTCGAGTAGACATTCACGATCATCCTGGGATAGTCGAGTGGTCCCGGAAAGTTGAAGCGACAGCTTGCATAACGCGCGCTGCGCTGGAGCCTCCACATCCTTGGGTTGTGTCACCGTGTGGGCGCTGGTGTACATATCGAATAACTCGACTTCGCCGAGGGAAGCATGATGTTGGCCGGCACGAAACGCTTCTCGGTCAGGTGTTGAGAGCTCGACGTAGGGAAAATGCTGTTGCACTTCGTTCGCCCAGGCCCAGAAATCGAGATCCCGAACCGGTGCTGAGCGCATTCTGATTGAATCGGCTTGCTGTGATGGCATGTGAGTGACCAATGCCCTTCTTATCTTTGACCGAAGTGGTGGTAGTGCTGCTCAGGTATGTCAACTATACCAACAGCATTTTCGGGCACGTTAAGCCGCGGACGAGCCGAGATCGGCGAGGGTGAGAGTGACTCGCGGGTTGAAAGGCCCACTCGAAGCATAATGGTGTTTTCCACAGGGTGTCGGAGTGGGGTGGAGTTTTCCACAATCGGGTGGTGGTTTCTTATCGATTCTTCTATGTGTGTCAAATCGGTTGGTTGAGGGTGGCTTGGGTGTTGAGGATTTTGAAGATTCTGCGGGCGATGTAGCGTTTCAGGCAGCGTCGGATCTCGCGATCGGTTTTGCCTTCGGCGCGGCGTTTGGCAACATACTTGCGAGTTTCGGGATCATA
>JAJUIX010000031.1 GCA_029267455.1 Enteractinococcus sp.
AAGCACTCCCCGATGATGGTCGGATCATTGCGCGATCGCAACTATCTTACAACAATTTGGTGGGTGTCAATGACGTCTTGCGAAAGGCTCTTAGCGCAAGCGACATGCACCCCGGTGTGGGGCCCACCCTAGCTTCTGTCTCGCGGAATACCTCTCGGGTCATTGAGGCGATAGCCCTTTACCGAGCACTCAGTAACGAAGCAGATTCGTCCAGGGGCATTTCGGCCCCTGGGTGACCTCGTGTTGACTGACCTGATGAAGCGGCCAGGAGGAATATTAATATCGGAACCGTAAGAATATCTCGGTCCCGACCACATACTGATTTTTACTGTTGGGGACGAGAGCCATGGACTGGACACCACACCAGATCGTATGTCGAGGCTAAACCCAACTATTCGGTCTTTCCGCACTACCACACGCTCTATACCGAGACGTTCCAGGTTTTGGAGGGACGCCTTGAGGCCAGGGTCGGCGATCAAATCGTCAGTATGGAACCAGGTGACGAAATTTCGGTGCCCCCGCGCACCGTCCATGGATGACCGACCGGCGACGAGGGACCTACGTGACTCATAGCGGAACTTCGTCCCGCCCATGAAGGTCTGCAGAAGTGGCTTTTGATGCTCCAAAACATGCACGCCGATGGCCTGACGAAACCAGATCAGCAGCCAAACAGTCTCGTGCACGCGGCATTATTTCTCACGGAGTCTGAGACCCATCCCGCTGGACGCACCAGGGTCCTCAACCCGGTCTTCAAGCTGGTGGCCTGGCTAGCTGGCAGAGCAGGGGTTGACCGTCGGCTCGAAGAAAAGTACTTTCACCCAAGTACAGGGGACCTTGCAACTACCTGACAGCGCTCGGTGGAGTTTTTGCTGTCCTAAGCGTCGCGGATGAGTTTATGTTGTGCGGCTTGTTTGACCGGGCGCATCACGATTTGGTCCAGGTTGATGTGGTGCGGCAAATTAACCGCATAGGCGCAGACATCGGCCACGTCTTCTGCGGTGAGCGGCTTTGAAACGCCCGCGTACACGTCGGCGGCCTTGGCCTCGTCACCACGCATCCGCTTCAACGCAAACTCCTCGGTCTTGACTAGGCCAGGCAAGACTTCAATCACACGGATATTGTGTTCGGCTTCCTCTAGCCGCAGAGCACCGGTCAGCGCGTGTTGGCCGAATTTTGCGGCATTGTATCCAGCGCCGCCTTCGTAGGCGACAATGCCCGCGGTTGAGGTCAAATTCAGGATCGTGCCGGCGCCGTGCTTGCGTAGCATCGGGAGGAATTTTTGGATGACGCGCAGTGAACCCAGCACATTGGTTTCGATCATCCATTCCCAGTCGGCGATATCGGTGTCGGCAATGGGTTCCGACCCCATGGCCCCGCCGGCGATATTGAGCAAGGTATCGATCCCGCCCTGGGCATCCACGGTGTCATAGAGCGCATCGATTGAGGCCTCATCGGTCACATCGGTGGCGACCGGGATCAGCTTGCCGGGCAATTCCTCACATTCTTGGTTCAGCGAGTCAAGATTTTCAGTGCGACGTGAGGCAGCAAATACTTGCCACCCGTCGGATACAAGCTGGTAAGCAGTGGCTCGACCAATACCCGAAGTGGCACCGGTGACAAGGGCTGAAGGCTGTGGTGAAGTCATGTGCTCCACCCTAGAACAGCCTGACGGAAATATCGATATCTTCTGTAATGTCAGAGGCCAAGAATATTCCCAGAATATGAAACAATGGTGGCCATGGCTGAAAATACTCCGGGCACAGACGCGCCCAAAACGGTAAATGTTCCAGATCGGGTCGGTTTGGAAGGACTCGAAGAAAAATTTAGCACCCGGTGGGAAGAAGACCGGGTGTATGCCTTCGATCCGAACACGTCTCGGGAGAAAGTCTTCTCAATCGACACTCCCCCGCCCACGGCATCGGGTTCATTGCACGTCGGGCACGTTTTCTCGTACACCCAGACGGACGTGATCGCTCGCTTTATGCGGATGTGCGGCAAAAACGTGTTCTACCCGATGGGATGGGATGATAACGGTTTGCCCACCGAACGTCGGGTCCAGAACTACTTTGGGGTTCGTACCGATACTTCTGTACCCTACGATCCGAACTATCAGCCGCCCGAAAAGCCGGCCAAAAATCGTCGCGACTGGGATGTGGTGTCGCGGCAGAACTTCATTGAACTCTGCCTGGCGCAATCACGCGAAGACGAACAGGTCTACGAACAGCTGTTCACCCAACTGGGTCTGTCGGTGGACTGGAATCTGAGTTATCGCACGATCGATGCCCATTCACGTGAGATCTCGCAGCGGGCATTCCTACAAAACCTGGCTGATGGTCAGGCGTATAATGCTGAAGCGCCAACGATGTGGGATGTCACCTTCCAGACTGCAGTCGCTCAAGCTGAACTAGAAGATAAAGAAGTCCCTGGCGCCTATTACCGGTATGCCTTCATTGCCGAGGATGGCTCCGAGGTATTTATTGAAACCACCCGTCCAGAGTTACTTCCTGCATGCTCGGCACTAGTGGCTCACCCGGATGATGAGCGCTACAAGCACCTGTTTGGCAAGAAGGTCACCTCTCCCCTATTCGACGTCGAAGTCGAGGTCTACCCGCACGAGCTGGCTCAACCTGATAAAGGCGCCGGTATCGCGATGGTGTGTACCTTCGGTGACCAGAATGACATTACGTGGTGGCGTGAACTGCAGCTACCCACCCGCACACTGATCGGTCGCGATGGTCGCTTTACCCGCGAGACCCCCGCATGGATTACCTCGGAACGCGGTCAAGAAAATTATGCGCAATTAGCAGGCAAGACCGTCTTCTCGGCCCAAAAGGCCGTGGTGGAAATGCTCGAGGCCAACGACCTGCTGGACGGCGAACCTGAAAAAATCACCCACGCGGTGAACTTCTTTGAAAAAGGCGATAAGCCCCTGGAAATCGTCACATCGCGGCAATGGTACCTGCGCAACGGCGGTCGGGATAGCGAACTGCGCAATCGCCTCATTGAGCGCGGCAACGAGCTGGAGTGGCATCCAGGGTTTATGCAGTCGCGCTACACCAACTGGGTCGAAAACCTTACCGGTGATTGGCTGGTCTCACGCCAGCGCGTCTTCGGTGTAGCCATCCCCCTGTGGTACCCGCTGGATGAGGCAGGTAACCCGGACTATGACAACCCGATCGTGCCCTCCGATGATCAGCTGCCAGTTGATCCGGTAGAAGATGTACCTGCAGGGTATACGGCCGATCAGCGCGACGTGCCTGGCGGATTCACTGGGGATCCAGACGTCTTGGACACCTGGGCCACCTCATCGTTGACCCCGCAGATTATTGGGCAGTGGTCAAAGGATAACGAGTTCTTTGACAACGTCTTCCCATTTGATTTGCGTCCCCAGGGTCACGACATCATCCGGACGTGGCTGTTCTCCACAGTCGTACGTGCCCACCAGCTCCAAGACACTGTGCCTTGGAAACACACGGCATTGTCAGGCTGGGTATTGGATCCACAGCGACAGAAGATGTCCAAATCAAAAGGCAATGTCGTCGTTCCGACCGACATTCTGGATCAATACGGGTCTGATGCGGTGCGTTACTGGGCGGCCTCGGCACGCCTGGGTGCAGACACCGCCTATGAAGCTAACCAGATGAAGATCGGACGTCGTCTGGCGATCAAGTTGCTCAACGCTTCAAAGTTCGCGTTGAATCTTGGTGCCACGGAAGACAAGATTGTCCGAAACCGCGAAGATGCAGCTGTCGTAACCCACGCACTGGATCAGTCGCTGCTAGCTCAGCTGCACGAGACGATCGAACAGGCGACCCGGGCTTTCGAGAAATTCGATTATGCTCGCACCCTGAACCTGGTCGAAACGTTCTTCTGGCATTTCACCGACGACTATATTGAGCTCATCAAAGATCGTGCTTATGGTTCGCGTGGCAAAGCCGAGCAGGCGTCTGTGGTGGCGACGCTCGCAACGACCTTGGATGCGCTGTTGCGGTTGATGGCCCCATTCCAGCCCTTTGCTACCGATGAGGTCTGGTCCTGGTGGCGTCATGGCTCGGTACATGCTGCCGCATGGCCTGGCCTAGAATCCGAACTGGGCGGGATTGCTGCTGCGGCCAACGCCGGTGATGCCGATGTGCTGACCACGGTCACTCGTGCGATCTCGCGCATTCGGAAAGCCAAGTCTGATGCCAAGGTCAAGCAGCGCACCGAAGTGTTGACCGCGACGATCACGGCAACCGAGGAGCGTCTGACCGAACTGCAGGCTGGTTTAGATGATCTGCGGGCTGCGGGCAATGTCACCGATTTGTCGCTTGAAACTGGTGAGGCCATCACCACTGAAGATGATGAGGTCATTGATCTGCGGCTAACAGATATCCAATTGGCAGCTGCTGAATAATATTGCACCACGACTGTGCCCCCGATGGAAAACCATCGGGGGCACAGTTATATTTGGATCGAAATCTTAGCTGAAGTCGAGTTCGGTGTTCCGGGCTCGTTTGAGTTCGTAGAAGTAGGGGTACTCTACGAGCGTGACGAAACCATCCCAGATTTTTCCAGCTTCTTCACCTTTTGGAATGCGAGTCATGACTGGCCCGAAGAATGCTGAGTCACCAATAGCGATGATTGGTGTGCCGACGTCATCGCCGACCAGGGCTAGGGCTGCCTTGGTCGATTCGCGCAGGCCCTCATCGTAGGTGTCCTTCGTGGAGGCGTCCATAATGTCATCGGCATCCGAGACACCAATCTCTTCAAGCGCCTCAGGCAGGATTTGATCGTAGCATTCGGTCCCTTGACCCTGGTTATGCACGCGGGTGCCGGCTGCAGTATAAAATTCGCCAGCCTTTTCTGCACCGTGACGTTCTCGAACGGCCAGGGCTACTCGAGCACCTTGCCAGAGGGCTTTGGTGCTGGGATCGTTTTGATCCTGTTTATCTTCATTCAACACGGCCAGGGAAATGACGTTGAAGTCGACTTTGATGTCGCGAACTTCCTCGACTTCGCGTATCCAACGCGAGGTGATCCATGCGAAAGGGCATGCTGGGTCAAACCAAAATTTGACAGTCTGTGTCAAAGTGTCTCCTTATGCAGACTTATTGCGACGTTTTCGGGCGACTTCTCGAGAGACCATCACCGGTTGTCCGGTGCCTTCGACGGTCTCTTTCGTAATGGTCACCTGTGCGATATCGTCTCGAGATGGTAGTTCAAACATGACGGGTTGCAGTACGTCTTCAATGATAGAGCGTAGGCCGCGAGCCCCGGTGCCTCGCGCTTCTGCTTTAGCAACAATGGCCTCGAGCGCTTCGCGTTCGAACTCCAGCTGTACGCCATCGAGCGCGAACATTTTCTGATACTGCTTGCTCAAGGCGTTCTTCGGTTCGGTCAGCACGCGGATAAGGGCCTGTTCGTCGAGGTAATCCACAGCAGTGATCACCGGAAGACGACCAATGAATTCAGGGATGAGGCCGAATTTAATAAGATCCTCAGGCTGCACATCGGTAAAGGATGGCCCATCGTCCACGCCGGCGACCTTCAGTGGAGCGCCGAAACCGATCGATTTCTGACCCGCCCGCGCGTCGATGATGTCGTCGAGGCCAGCAAAAGCGCCTGCCACAATGAACAGAATGTTCGAGGTATCGAGTTCTAAAAACTCTTGGTGTGGATGTTTGCGTCCACCCTGTGGTGGGACTGATGCCACGGTGCCTTCAAGGATTTTCAGCAGGGATTGTTGGACGCCTTCGCCAGATACGTCACGAGTGATCGACGGGTTCTCAGATTTCCGAGAAATCTTGTCAATCTCGTCAATATAGATGATGCCACGTTCAGCTTTGGTTATATCGTTATCCGCCGCCTGAATAAGCTTCAGCAGGATGTTCTCCACATCCTCGCCGACGTAGCCAGCCTCGGTAAGAGAGGTCGCGTCAGCGACAATGAACGGCACATCGAGCTTTCGAGCCAGCGTTTGGGCCAGGTAGGTTTTGCCTGAGCCGGTGGGGCCGACGAGCATGATATTCGATTTACCGATTTCGACGTCTTCCAGATAGGAGAAGTCCACATCGGTGCCGAAAGCTTCACGCATGGAAGATTTGATATTGTCTTGTGCGTGCACACGCTTGTAGTGGTTGTACACGGCCACGGACAACGCTGCCTTAGCACGCTCTTGTCCAATGACGTATTCATCGAGATGGGCATAGATTTCTTGCGGCGTGGGCAATGTGAAATCGCTGCTCTCGGTGACTTCGGCAAGTTCTTCTTCTATAATCTCATTGCACAGCTCAATGCACTCATCGCAAATGTAGACCCCTGGGCCTGCGATGAGCTTTCGCACCTGCTTTTGTGTTTTCCCACAAAAGGAACACTTCAGCAGATCTGCCGATTCTCCGATTCGAGCCATTTCATCTCCTTATGAACCTTACGAGTCCAGCCTAATTGGTTCAGAGGGTATTACTGGGAACATTGCCCCAAGCGTGGACAAGTATATTGTCTATGCCAATCCTGTGTATTTGCTTTAAGTAAACAATGGCGCCCCACCGTCGGTAGGGCGCCACAATTCACAATGTTTTACTCGTTGGTCTTCTTCCGGGACTCCAAGACCTCATCGACAAGACCATACTCTTTGGCTTGTTCTGCTGAGAGAAACTTGTCGCGATCGATATCCTCACGGACCTGCTCAGCGGTCTTATTCGTGTGGCTGGCCAGGGTCTCTTCCATCCAGGTGCGAATACGCAAGAGTTCGTCTGCGTGAATCTGCAGGTCGGTGGCTGTTCCGCGGTCACCGCTCATGGATGGTTGGTGGATCAGCACGCGTGCGTTTGGCAGCGCGAGTCGTTTGCCTGGTGCACCGGCGGCCAATAGTACTGCGGCTGCAGAGGCGGCCTGTCCTAGAGCGACCGTTTGAACTTCTGGGCGAATGAACTGCATGGTGTCATAGATGGCAGTCATCGCGGTGAAGGAGCCGCCCGGGGAGTTGATGTAGACGGTGATGTCACGGTCGGAATCCATAGCTTCCAGTACCAGCAGCTGAGCCATCACGTCATCGGCTGAGGCATCATCGACTTGGGTGCCCAAGAAGATGATCCGGTCTTCGAATAGACGCGCGTATGGATCCTGACGTTTGAAGCCGTAGGGTGTACGCTCTTCGAATTGCGGCAGGATGTAACGGTTAGAAGGCATCGGGTTGGCCGGGATGCCCTGTGGCATTTCGAGGTTCATGAAAAAGTCTCCTGAAGAAAAATCGTTTTCGGTTTCGCGACGGGGCTTCCGGCTATTTCTGATTCTGGTCGAGTCCGCCGCCACCGACCATGGATGCGGTTCCGGTGGCGATATGGTCAAAGAAGCCGTATTCTAACCCTTCTTCAGCGGTGAACCACTTATCACGAGCGTTATCTTCCAGAATGCGCTCCAGCGGTTGACCGGTTTGCTCCGCGGTCAGCTCCGACATGACCTGTTTCATGTGCATGATCAGCTGTGCCTGGATACGAATGTCCGATTCCGTACCACCGATACCACCGGATGGCTGGTGCATCAGGATGCGCGCGTGTGGGGTGGCGTAGCGTTTCCCTGGGGTTCCGGACGAGAGCAGGAACTGTCCCATCGAGGCGGCGAGACCAGTGGCCACTGTGACGACATCGTTAGGAATCAATTGCATGGTGTCGTAGATCGCCATGCCTGCGGTGACGGAACCACCGGGTGAGTTGATGTAGAGGAAGATATCTGCTTCAGGATCCTCAGCGCTGAGGAGGAGCATCTGGGAGGCAATGGTGTTCGCATTGTCATCCCGGACCTCAGATCCAAGCCAGATGATGCGTTCTTTGAGCAAACGGTTGTAGATGTAGTCTTCACGGCTGGCTGGATCTACCGAAGCCATTCGTGGTGCGTTGGACGATTCAGTCACGACGTCCTACCTTCCTTCACTGGCGTGATTGGGTTAGCAAAAATTATTACTCTTCAAAGACACTACTTGTCAAAACGGAACTTGAGCAGAGTTGACTCACTGTTTTCGCTGAGGTCTTAAACAGCCAAGGTCCACTCCCTTCTGCAGGAGCGGACCTTAGCGTGTCATCAGAGCTTATTTGCTGTCTTCGTCAACAGCTTCTGACTCTGTTTCTTCGGTCTCTTCGGTTTCTTCTGCACCCTCTGGTTTCAGGAAGAAAGTTAGGTCGACTTCTTCGCCTTCGGTGTCAACAACCTTGGCTTCTTCAAGGACAGCAGCCAGGGCTTTACGACGGCGTACTTCGCCCATGATCATCGGAACCTGTCCGGCCTGATCAAGCATCTGGGCGAACTGGTTGGGGTCCATGCCGTACTGCGAAGCGGAGCTGAGGATGTATTCGATCAGTTCGGACTGCTCGACCTGGATTTCCTCTTCATCAGCGATAGCGTCCAAGACGACTTCGTTGACGAAGGCTTCGCGGAAGTTCTTCTCAACTTCCTCGCGGTGTTCGGGAGTGTCGTGCTCGTCGCCTTCAGTGTGACCCTGGCTCGTGAAGTGCTGTTCGACTTGTTCGGCCAACATATTTTCTGGAACTGGTACTTCAACCAGCTTCAGAAGTTCTTCAAGAGCTTTTTCGCGAGCTTCGACACCCTGATTGGTCTTGGCTTCTTCAGCGGCCTGTTCTTTCAGGTCCTCTTTGAGCTCTTCAATCGTGTCGAATTCGGAAGCAAGCTGAGCGAAATCGTCGTCTGCTTCTGGCAGTTCACGTTCTTTAACGGCTTCCAGCACAACTTTGACGGTTGCGGTTTCACCGGAGTGCTCGCCACCTGCAAGAGTTGTTTCGAAAATGGCGTCTTCACCGGCAGACAGACCCTCAAGGGCCTCATCCAGGCCGTCGAGCATTGTGCCGGAACCAAT
This sequence comes from Enteractinococcus sp., assembly GCA_029267455.1. Taxonomy (GTDB): domain Bacteria; phylum Actinomycetota; class Actinomycetes; order Actinomycetales; family Micrococcaceae; genus Yaniella. The sequence continues at coordinate 8,849 of JAJUIX010000031.1, forward strand.
TTCGTAGGACAGGCCTTCAGCGTTATCGACTTCTTCGTCATCGATGGTTGCGGTCAGCGCGATGGTGACGTTGTCACCATGTTCAGCTGGACGGTCGACGTCGACGAGTGTGGCGAAGCGTTCACGAAGATCGTCCAGAACTTTTTGTTCTTGCTCTTCGGTCACCGTGACAGGTTCAACCGTGATTTCCAGACCTTTGTATTCTGGCAGTTCGATGGTTGGACGCACATCGAATTCAGTGTTGAACTTCAGTGGTGCTTCTTCGTCGCCCTCATTGCCAGGAACCGAGGTGACATCGACTTCAGGGCGAGTCAGGGGGGCGAGTTCGTTGTCGCGAAGTGCTTCTTGGAAGAACGTGTCGAGATTTTCATTGACAGCGTTTTCAATCACGAAGCCACGGCCGACGCGCTGGTCGATCAACCGTGGTGGGACTTTGCCCTTCCGGAACCCAGGGACCTGAATCTGATCTGCAAGAGCTTTGTAAGTAGCATCGATACGCGGTTTGAGTTCTTCAAATGAGACCTCAACCTCGAGTTTGACCCGTGTAGGGCCGAGGTTTTCAACAGTGGATTCGACCACGTAGGACTCCTGGATTCTAATCGGAATTACTATGGTTTCGGTACTTGCCGAATCACATCATATGCTTCCGACAGCACCATGCAGTCGGGACGACAGGATTTGAACCTGCGACCTCACGCTCCCAAAGCGCGCGCTCTACCAAGCTGAGCTACGTCCCGCGATCAGGTCAACGACCTGCTGGATTACCCGCCATCCGGTCTTACCCTCTAGCGGCTCGCACCATGGCGCCGAGAGATAACTATATGACAAAGCTTTCCGAAAGTCCAAATCGAGGTAAGGCTTTTCTGAAAACTTTTAAACCT
>JAJUIX010000115.1 GCA_029267455.1 Enteractinococcus sp.
CACCTCCGTCCTACATACCCGGGATTTCCTGTATGGCATGGTAGAAGGTCAAGAACATGTCATCTCGTTGGGCAAAGGTGTGCGCTTACTCACCACCTTGCAAGCCGTCTCTGAAGCCGACGACAAGGGGATGCGCACCGTTATGGTGACACTCAACGGCCAACAACGCCAGGTTGAGGTCCGCGACCGTTCGGTGGAATCCAATGTTCACGAAGCTGAAAAGGCAGACGCCTCCAAGCAGGGCCATGTACCGGCTCCATTCTCTGGCACCGTCACAGTGTCTGTCGAAGAGGGGGAAAAGGTTGAAGTCGGCGATACTGTTGCCACCATTGAAGCCATGAAGATGGAAGCAAGTATCACCGCTCCGGTGGCCGGCACCATCTCACGAGTCGTGTTACAAAACCCGACCCCGGTAGAAGGCAATGACCTCATCGTGGTGATAGACCCGGCATAACGTCGGATTAACCAGGAAGCCGAGACCGGATTCGGAACCATTACACTGATGGCATGAACATCGAACACTACGATCTTGCCATTATCGGTTCCGGATCCGGTAATTCCGTTATCACCCCCTACTGGGATAATAAAAAAGTCGCTATCATCGATTCCGGTATCTTTGGCGGGACCTGCCTCAACGTTGGGTGCATCCCAACCAAAATGTTTGCCTATCCGGCTCAGCTGGCCTCCAATTCAGCAGATGCTGCACGGCTCGGAGTGGAGCTAAATTTCACTTCCGCAGACTGGCCAGGTATTCGGGACCGAATCTTCTCGCGCATCGACGCGATTTCTGAAGGCGGCAAAGTTTACCGTGATAAAGAGCTGGACCACACCACACTTATCACTGAAGAAGTACAGTTCTCAGGTCCTAAGCAACTCACGACCTCTACTGGAAGAATAGTGGAGGCCGACCAGATTGTGATCGCCGCCGGCTCACGTCCGAGCCTACCTGACGTGCCGGGTCTGGACCTGCCGGGGGTTCATACCTCTGACACCATCATGCGCATCGATAGGTTGCCTAAACGCATCATTATCGTCGGCGGAAAGTATATTGGCTCTGAATTTGCGGCCATCTTTTCGGGACTTGGCTCAGAAGTCATCCATATCAACCGCTCAGGGCAACTCCTGTCGAATCACGACAACACCATCTCTGACGAATTTACACGTATCGCCAAAGAACAGTGGCAGGTCGCGCTCAACCGGACCCTCCATTCGATTGATCAGGAGCATGGCAGACTCCGGGTGAATCTCAGTGCAACGGGGCATGAGACCAATGAGGTCGTGGATTATTTTACTGGCGATGTTGTGCTGCTCGCTACAGGCCGCGTACCAAATACGGACCGCTTGAACTTACCGGCGGCGGGTATTGATACGGATGCTGGATTCATTGCTCGCGATGAGTACTTGCGAGTCTTATCCGATGGCGAACCACTCGAGGGGGTCTGGGCGCTTGGAGATATTGCGAATCCACAGATGCTCAAGCACGTCGCAAATCATGAACAGCGGCTGGTTTCTCACAACATGGAAAACCCGCACGCCATGAAACCTGACACGCTGGCTCCAGTGCCGGCGGGAGTTTTTACTCGGCCGCAAATCGCAAGTGCCGGGATGACTGAGGAAGAAGCAAAAAGCCAATATGGTGAAGATGCCATCACCGTAAAAATCCAAGACTACGGCGATACTGCGTATGGGTGGGCTATGGAAGACTCTGACGGTTTCGTCAAACTTATTGGCGAAAAAGCCACCGGTCATATTCTTGGCGCGCACATTCTGGGTTCTGAAGCCACAAACCTTATCCAGCCCGTTTTGACCGCCATGTCGATGAAGATCCCAGCTCACCACATGGCACGGGGGCAGTATTGGATTCACCCTGCGATGGCGGAAGTCGTAGAAAACGCACTGCTTGGCTTAGAAGTACCAGATTCAGGCTGCATTTAGACGCCCATCCCACGCTAGAACGCTCCGAACCAGGTAAGCGGACCGGAGCGTTCTAGGGTGAGTTAACTGCGGAGCGTTACTTACTTGCCGGCTGATATATATCGTCGATGAGTTCCGAGTAGTCTCGTAGGATCGTTTCACGCCGAATCTTCATCGAAGGTGTCATATGTCCGCCCTCGATTGTAAAGTCACGGTCTGCAATGCGGAATTCCCGAATCGATTCGGCACGTGATACTGAGTCATTTGCTTTATCAATCAGCCCTTGGACATGCTGCAACACAGCAGGATGGGTCGCCATCTCGGTCATGCTCATATTGGGGTCAAGATGTCGCTGTTTCAGCCATGCCGGCGCGGTCTCTTCGTCCAAGGTCACGATCGCGGCCACAAATTTCTGGTTGTCGCCGATCACCATTACTTGGGAAATAAGCCCATCGGCACGAATCTGGTCTTCGAGCTGAGCTGGGGCGACATTCTTGCCACTGGCGGTGACAAGAATTTCTTTCTTTCGCCCGGTGATCGTCAGATACCCATCGTCATCCAGATAGCCAATATCTCCGGTGTAGAGCCAACCATCGACAAGCTCTTCGGCGGTTTTGTCCGGCAGATTGTGATACCCCTTGAAGACACATACCCCGGTGGCAAGAATTTCACCATCATCAGCTATCCGAATGCCACAGCCCGGAGCTGGGAGACCAACTGTCCCGACGCGAGTCTTGCCGGGCCGGTTAACCGTGACGGGTGCCGTGGTTTCTGTTAGGCCGTATCCTTCTTTGATATTGACGCCAACACCCCGGAAAAAGTGGCTGAGATAAGCACCTAAAGGCCCACCCCCTGAGATCGCATCCTTGACATGGCCACCCATAGCTGCCCGAATTTTTGAATATAGCAACTTGTCGAAAACCCAGTGCTTGAGTCGCAAGCCCATGCCTATATGGCCGGCTTCTTTGGCCTTGGAGTATTCGACAGCGGTCTCGGCGCCGCGTTCGAAAATATTGCCTTTGCCACCTTCCTGCGCACTCAGCAACGCAGAATTGTACACTTTTTCGAAGACTCGTGGCACGGCAAGCAAGAAATCAGGTTGGAAAGACTTTAAGTCCGCCACCAGATCTTTAACATTAGGCGTGTGGCCGACCTTCGAACCTGAAGCTAGGGTCTGGAACGAGATGAAACGCGCAAAAATATGAGCTAAGGGAATGAACAGGATCGTTTTACTCTGTCGCGTGAGCACCTCACGCATTTCGGAATGCAACACGTTTAACGACAGGTTGACTAGATTGCCGTGGGTGATCATGCATCCCTTTGGAGGGCCCGTGGTCCCAGAGGTATAGACGATCGTCGCGACATCGTCCAGATTTGCTTGGCTACGTCGTCGTTCCATTTCTTCTTCGTCCGGGCCTCGTTGGGCTAAGCTGCGTAAATCATCAAGCCCGTTTTCCATGATCCACATGCCATGAAGTTCGGGGAGGGCTTCGCGTTGAATCGCGGTCTCAACCGTCTGGGCGTGTTCAGGTTTTTCGACGATAACTGCTTTGACCGCGGCGTCTTGGACGATCCACGCGATTTGCGAGGCGGAGGAAGTTTCATAGATGGGCACCGTGACGGCACCGGCATACATGATCGCAAGGTCAATTAAGGTCCACTCATAACGCGTCGGACTCATAATCGCCACGGAATCTCCAGGTTTGATCCCCACTGCGGCAAGTGCACGAGCTATAGTTTTGACGTCGTCTCTGAACTCTTGGGTTGATACGTCGGTCCATTGCCCGGGCTGTAGCTGTCGAGCAAAGAGTGGATGATTAGGGTCGTGCTTGAACTGATTTTCAACTAGATCTGTTGCGTTTTGATCGTGCGGTGCTTCTGCAACCGGTGGAATGATGATCTCTTTCAAAGTGGCTCCTTTGTCAGCGGAGTGATGCGATGTAAATCACATTCTACTGGCAGGTAGCCTAAATAACGAGACGCTTTGTAACCGGCACGCCCGGTATTAAAGCTTGGCTCCGCCGCCGTAGTTCTCGTCGTCGAAAGGATCGCGATGTGCCCATGATTTCGGCAACAGGAAGAACAAGCTTACTGCTCCGCCTAGGAGCCCTACCAGAGTAACCGTAGCCAGCCACCATGGAAGTGGCCAGCGCAGCACAGCCGCGAGGATCCATACCGCAAGGGCACCTATAACTCCGAACCACGACAACACTGCGCGGGGACTGCGACTTGCTATCGGCTGTGGTTCCGGGGGTTGAAAATCTTCAACGATCTCATCGGCGACCTGATAATCGCGTGGGCCAGCCGGGGAGTCTTCAGGTGACTCCTCCTGGTGTGATGTAGGAGGTTCTTGAACAGGTTGAGCGTGGGCTTGTTCCGGGGTGCCGCCCAATCGACGTACAAGGTCTTCCCATTGTTTGTCCTCATTGGGCTCAAGAGGTTTCATGACGGTCTCCGGACAACTCGAGCAGTTGGTCAATACTATGGCGATAGATGAGAGGAGCATCGTAATCTAAGGTCGCAACGTGAAAACTATCTTCCAACACAACGGTCGTCAACAGCTCTGGAGCCAGACTCCGACGTAAAATTCTGGCCGATGACTTCGGTACGATTTGATCACGCGGCGACCAATAATGCACAACTGGTGACTCGATTTTATCCAATCGCCGTCTCGTGGTCGCGAACAGGCGAGCAAGCTGATGGACCGCCGCTACGGGCGTTCGCTCGTAAGCCTCTTCCGTGACACCGGGCTTATTGATGTCACCGGCAAGCGGCCCAACGGTGGGGATTATTTGGTCAATGAGTGGGGCGAAAAACACCCCCAGCTGATCCTTGGGTTTGAAGCTCAAAGCAGGATTGACCACCAACGTGGCATCGACCGGTCGATGCCTTGCTGCGTCAAGGGCCAGCGTGCCACCCATTGATAATCCAGCCACAGCGATTTTATCGAAACCCTCCGCGAATATGGCATCTAACGTTCGTTGTACCCCTCGACGCCATTGTTCTGCCGTAGTCTGAGCCAAGTCGGCAATACGGGTCCCGTGGCCGGCAAGCAGAGGTACCCGCACGGTCGCTCCGGCATCGGCTAAGGTTTCTGCCCAAGGTAGGACTGACTGCGGGCCCGCAGTAAATCCATGCAGCATAAGGACAGCCCACCGGGTGCCGGATTCACCCAAGGGACCCGACATGTTCGGTTCAAGACACTGTGCAGCCTGCAGGTTAGCCATTAGCTCTAGCATAGTGGCGGTGCCAGTAACGGTGAATAGTCCGCATGGGACAGGTAAATTTCGAGTGCCAATGCAGCAGAACTTTGGGCTATTAGCG
>JAJUIX010000035.1 GCA_029267455.1 Enteractinococcus sp.
GACGGCTTCCAGACGTGCATGAGCGTTCATATCCTCGGCGTTCTGCTGCGAGACATCAGCAATCTGGTTTTCCTGAATGCGCAGCGCCTGCTGGGCCATGCCCATGGCCTCCGGCAGAGACGAATCGGAAACACCCAAGAGGAAGGACAGGTCACTCACGCCGCCGGACTTATACGCTTCAGCCGCGATCTGCCCGACTTCATCCTGAGCGAGTTCAAGCGCCTCTTCTGATTCGGCGATTTCCTGCTGTATCTCAGCTAGACGGCTCTCGGCCTCAGCCACACGCTCGTTGAGTGAGTTCACTTCCTGTTGTGCTGCGGCCACCCGCGCCTCAGCGTCTTCAACCGCCTGCTGAGCAGCAGGCAATTGGTCCTGCAGGTCCTGGAGCTCTGTGACTTTCTTGGCAATATCCTCATCCAGGCCTTCGAGCGACGCGTTGAGGTCACCGCGCTCGGAATCGAGGCCATCTTTTTCGTCCTGGAGTTCAGATAGAGAATTGTCGAGTCGGTCGCGCTCGTTCTTGGAATCATTCAGTTCCCGTTCCAACCGATCGATGCGATCTTGCCCGAAGGCTGGAACGATTGAAGTGATGCCAAGAACGGCTACGATACCGGCGGCCGCGAGGGCACTTGTGAACCGTCGTTGAATCATGTTCATGTCTCCTTCAGACACGCGCCAATGCACTCAGAGGAAGTTTCGTTTCTGGCTCAATCAGTAACATTACTTGAAACCTAAACTTTCAGGTAGCGCCGAAGTGTCAGCATCGAAGATACTGCCGCCAGGACTAATGCGATCAGGAATAGCAGTGGGACTAGCCATAATGCATCCGTGGAAGTAATAAAGCCGGTTTGGGGGTATTCACTGGCCAACCAGTCTGCGATAAAGAACTTGGCAATAGTCCAGGTTGCGATAGAAGCTAGCGCGGCACCCAGAAGGGCGGCGACGACACCTTCGGCCAGAAATGGCAGCTGAATCATCGTCTTTGAGGCACCAACGAGCCGCATGATACCGGTTTCTCTACGGCGCGAGAACGCGGACAAACGAATGGTGGTGGCGATGAGCAATATGGCTGTGATGAGCATGATGATGGCTAACGCAATAGCAATAACCGAGGCAATGTTCATCAGCGAGAATAACGATTCCAATAGCTCTCGTTGATCTGAGACGACTTCGACCCCGGCCATGCCGGAAAACATTTCGTTAACCACTTCATACTGTTCGGGATCAACCAGCGAAACCCGGAAAGATTCTGGGAGCTGATCAGCGGTGACACTTTCAGCCATGTCCAGGTTGGCGTACTGCTGTTGAAACAGCTCCAGTGCCTGTTCCTGGGATTCGTACTCATAACTTTCGACATAGGCCGCTGCTTGCTCCGAGGCCAGCTGGGCCTCGATAGCATCGCGCTGGCTGTCGGTGACTCCCCCACCGGCACAGCTAGAAGCAGTCGAAGTGTCGTTACACAAGAAGATCGCAACCTCGACCCGGTCATACCAGTAACCCTTCATCTGGTTGATCTGCATCTGCAATAGGCCGGCAGAACCAACGAAGGTGAGTGATATGAAGGTCACCAGCACAACTGAGATGACCATTGAGAGGTTTCTGCGAATGCCAGAAAACGTCTCAGACAGAATGAACGCAAACCGCACTAGCGTACCTCCGACTTTCTCAGTCGCGACTGTACTTGGGCTGTGCTATCGGCTGGTTCGTAGCCGGCTTCTGGCTCGTCCCGGACGATCTTTCCGGCGTCGAGTTCAATGACACGACGACGCATGGTATTGACGATCTCATGATCGTGGGTTGCCATGACGACGGTGGTGCCATTTTGGTGAATCGTATCGAGGACTTCCATGATCCCCCATGAAGTGTCTGGGTCAAGGTTTCCGGTGGGCTCGTCCGCGAGCAAGATCGCTGGTTTATTAACGGCGGCACGAGCGATGGCAACACGCTGTTGCTCACCCCCGGACAATTCGTGTGGGAAGCGCCGGGCTTTATCTTGCAGGCCAACGGTTTCTAATACTTCTGGGATCGCCTGGTTAATCAGTCCGCGTCGTTTACCAAGCACCTGCATGGCAAAAGCGACATTTGCAAAGACGTTCTTATTGGGCAGGAGTCGAAAGTCTTGAAAGACCACGCCAAGGTCGCGCCGCAAGTGCGGAACTCGCCAGGACGACAGGCGGGACACATCGCGCCCGGAAACATACACGGTTCCAGAGGAGGCTTTTTCTTCCCGCTGCACTAGCCGAATGAAGGTAGATTTGCCGGATCCGGATGGGCCGACGAGGAACACGAATTCGCCGCGCTCAATCTCTGTCGTCACACCGTTTAGTGCAGGACGCGAGGTCGTATCGTAGACCTTCGTAACATCTTCGAATCGGATCATGTTATTTTTCCTTGACCGAATCGACACACGATTCACTGGCGCCCGGTCAGGGTTGGGGAAGTCAAAGCACCAGCCCTTTTAGACTAGTCACGGTTCGATAACATCCGTGGGATCTTGGGGCTGGTGCCGATGGTGTGTTGAAATATTTTTCTTAAAGTTCCAACAAAATGGCCTCACCTTGGCCGCCACCACCGCACAGGCCGATGGCTGCCTTACCTGAACCTCGGCGGCCCAGTTCTTTGGCTGCGGTTAGGGTCAACCGGGCGCCTGAGGCTCCGACGGGATGTCCCAGCGCGATGGCGCCACCATAAAGGTTCGTGCGTTCGAGCGGATAATCCCCGAGATCCCTTAGAGACTGGACAATTACTGCGCCGAACGCCTCGTTAATTTCGATGAAGTCCAGGTCATCAACCTGCCAGCCGGAACGTTTCGTTGCGGCCAGGATCGCATTCGATGGTTGGGAATGTAATTGTGCGTCCTTTGGACCCGCCACCTGACCGTAACCTGCCACAGTGGCAAGGATCGTATGGCCGTGCTGTTCTGCGTACTCACGAGAAACAACGATCAGCGCCGCTGCCCCGTCGGATAACTGAGAGGAGTTCCCTGCGGTCACGGTACCGTCCTCTGTAAAAGCGGGGCGAAGTTTGGCGAGTGTTTCTTCGGTCGTACCTTGTCGCACGCCTTCATCGGCGTCGACAATGATGGGTTCACCGCGGCGTTGAGGGATTTCTATCGGGGTAATTTCTTCGGCTCGGACCTCTGCCCCTTCAACAGCCCGCTGATGCGACAACGCAGCGACCTTGTCTTGACTCTGGCGGTCAACTCCGTGTTTGTCGTTTCCTTTTTCAGTCAAGACCCCCATCGAAACACCACTGTCTTGGTCAACCAGCGCGTCGTGGTCCGTCGCGTCCAACATGGTAACTGGCCCATATTTGTGGCCGCTGCGAGATCCCGGGATGAGGTGTGGAGCATTCGTCATGGAGTCCTGTCCTCCGGCCACGACCACGTCGGCATCCCCTAGGGCAATGAGACGCGCTGCATCAATCACGGCGGTGGCTCCCGAAAGACATACCTTATTGATGGTGATGCCGTGCACGTCGCGACCGATGCCGGCCTGAAGCGCCGCCTGGCGGCCCGGATTCTGCCCTGCTCCGGCCTGAATGACCTGGCCCATGATGACGGTATCGACCGACGCTGGCGAGACGTTGGCGTCGGCAAGCGCGCCCTGAATTGCATGGGCCCCGAGGTCGATGGCCGAGTAGCTAGACAGCGCGCCCAGAAGACGCCCAAATGGGGTGCGGGAACCGCCAATAATCACTGCATCACGTGGTGAAGGGATAGACAAAGTGACTCCTAAGTTCTGTGTGTGGTATGCCACATACTATACCGCACCCTGCCTATCGGCTGGTCACTTGTACAATGTTATTTTTCGACCTGCTGTGCCAGTCGATCCACTGAACTCATCAGCGCCTCTTCGGTATAGGAGCGGGCCCTGGCAAACCGAGTCTCATCGGTGAGCTTGCTCCAGTCATAGGTGTGAGTCACCTCAGTAGTGTGCTCATCGATAGGGTTGAGTTCCCACCGAAACAGATGCCCGCGTGGTTGCTCACCGGTGGGAGCCGGATTCCATGCAATACGGCGGCCTTCCTCGAACTCGACCACGTAGTTGGTGCGCGATTCACCGTTGGTGAGTTTCATCGTGAATTCTTGGTCAGACCCGGTAATGCGTTGACCGGCGGGTGCTTCGGCGAGGTTGTCGTTGCCATCCCATTCTGGCTGTCGAGCCGGATCGGCGATCAGTTCAAAGATTTCTGCAGCTGATGCGTTAACGGTTCGGCTGGCTTGTACGATGCGTTGTTCAGTCATGCTTCTAGTGTGGCACCCTGACCGCAGCTTGACTAGCTTCACACGTTAGTGTTGCCGGGCTTCGGCACGCCAGCGAATCCCAGCGTCAATGAAATCATTGATTTCGCCGTTGAAGACTTTATCTGGATTACCTTCTTCGTGGTTGGTCCGCAGGTCTTTCACCATTTGGTAAGGGTTGAGCACATACGAGCGCATCTGGTCACCCCAGGATGCTTTGACATCACCGGCCAACTCTTTTTTCTTGGCTTCCTCTTCTTCTTTGCGTAGCAGTAAGAGACGCGATTTCAGCACGCGCATTGCGGCGGCACGGTTTTGGACCTGGGATTTCTCATTTTGCATCGACACTACAATGCCGGTTGGCAAGTGGGTCAAGCGAACTGCCGAGTCGGTGGTGTTCACGTGCTGGCCGCCCGGCCCCGATGACCGGAACACGTCAACGCGCAGGTCATTATCTGGGATCTCGATGGAGTCATCCGATTCAATCAGCGGGACCACTTCAACGGCGGCAAATGAGGTGTGTCGGCGTCCCTGGTTATCAAATGGTGAAATCCGCACCAGACGGTGCGTTCCGGCTTCTACCGATAAAGTCCCATAGGCATAGGGCGCGTTGACTTCGAAAGTTGCTGACTTTAGTCCGGCTTCTTCAGCATACGAGGTGTCCATGACCTTCGTGGGATACCCGTTGTGCTCGGCCCAGCGCAGATACATACGCATCAACATGAGCGTAAAGTCGGAGGCGTCCACTCCCCCGGCCCCGGCCCGGATAGTGACGACGGCTTCGCGTTCGTCGTACTCACCATTGAGTAATGTCACGGTTTCTAACTGGTCAAGCGCTTTCTTAATACTGGCCAGTTCCGAAGTGGCCTCTGCGCGCAGGTCAGCATCCTGGCCTTCTTGAGCAAGTTCCACCATGACTTCTAGGTCATCGATGCGGTTGTGCAGCGAGGTGAGCCGTTCTAGCTCGTGTTCTTTGCGAGAAAGGGCCGAGGTGACTTTTTGCCCGGTTTCGGGGTTATCCCAGAGATCTGGAGCGCTGGCTTGTTGAGAAAGCTCAGCAATCTCGGCGCGGATCTGTTCAATGTCAGATACGGCCTCGATGGATTCGTACGTGTGTCGCAGGTCTGCGATTTCTGCGGAAAAGTCAATATCAGCCATTATTTCTTAAGGATACGCGAAATGCGCTGCAGGTCATAAATATTGGGCTCATTGAGCTAACTGCGTTCGGGCGGTGCTGTCTGCCACCACCTGCACACCGGAAGGCACCACCCAATTAACAATAGGTGGATGAGCCGTCGCTGATAACCGGACGGTTACCGTCGTGTCGCCGACGACACGAACCGATTCAATCCGAAGATTAGGAAATCGCTGCGCAGCATCCACAGCCTCTAGATGCTCGATTACCTGATGCCTGGCGGTCTCAGGAGTGATGGTTAATGACAATTCTTCTGGATCTTCGAGGGTAAACGAGGTCGCTGCACTTTGGGCTGATGAATCTGCGAGGGAAAGCAATTTGCGATGCTGTAGGGTCACCGACATGATCGCCGCGATAGTCAATGCGAATAACAAAATCACCACTGTCGCTCCGATGATGAACACGGATGTTTGCCCCGCCTCCTCGCGAAATTTGAGGGTCATTCGAACGCTCCTATGATGTGGTGCCCGGTAGCGTTCATAGTGGCCAGGCGAGTGGAATTGCCAAAAAGGGTCGGTACCAATGGCAGAGGGACGTCAATGCTGACATGGACGGTGATTCGGGTGCCGGGTGTGGTGCACACCGGATTACTACATTCAATCGTGGTCGTCGTGGTGGAGGGGTCCAACGCATAATCTTGGACTGTCAGGTGGACCGTTTGGACTGCCCGTAATTCGGCTTGCCCATCAGTGGCACTATGTCCAATTGTTCTTGCTGCCTGATCTGATGCTGCAACCGCAGCGTAACCAGCCGCCTGAAGCTGAGACAAAGTGATTAAGAGGTACACGGCTGGGATCAGTAAGATCACGCACAGGCCGATAAACTCCACTGTGGCAGAACCTGCGTCATGACGGCGTGAGGTCATATGCTTGTCCGGTAGCTGACAGCGGAATGGGACCCGTGAGAAATCCGACCAATGGTACACGGTAGGTTATTGTGACGATAATGCGCTCACGCTCTGCACCGTATGCCACCTCCACGGCAGCTGTCTCGGTATACGGGATGGAGTCAGTCAACAGGGCTGTGGTGCGTAGTTGCCCGTCAGCCAAGCTACGGTCGGCCAGCGCAGCATGACGCGCTCCTGCTGAAGCAGCGTCAATCATGGTGTTCCTGGTATGAATGATGATGCCCATCTGCAAGATGATGCCGCACAGCAGTGTTACCAGGGCAATAATCATTGCAGATTCTGCTACGATCGCCCCTGCATCGTTTCGGGTCGGCATTTAGGCTCCAGATACTCGGGCGATGGCCTCTTCGAAAAGACCGTTCAGCGCCGGGCCTGCCAGCGCGAGGAGGCCTGCAACGAGTATCGCCGACATAAGGGTGATCATAACCCAACCAGGAACATCGCCTCTATCGTCGCCGAGCCGGTCAGTGGTGAGTTGTCCGAGGAGGAGGTTGAGTAAGTGCATTGGTTATTCCTTCAAGGTTAGAGTCCGATATTGAGTAATGAGAGTCCGGGGAACACGGCAAAAATGACCGTGAGGGGCATAATGCCGAAAACTAATGGCACAAGCATGTTAATTTCCTTTTTGCCCGCTACTTCAAGGAGTTCACGCTTCGTCAGCTCGCGGACATCCATAGCTTGGGCATGAAGTACAGTCGCCAGCGGGGTGCCACGTTCGTGAGCTACGATCAGGCCGGAAATGAAGCGTTCGACGGGAGCAAGTTTGAGCCGATCGGAACAGGCTTTCAGAGCTGTTGTGAGGCTGTCGCCGGAACGAATGTCGCCCAGTACGATGTTGAACTCGTAGGCAAGTTCTCCACGGGCTGTGGTGACCACTCGTTCAAGCGCCCCTTGGGCTGAGTCTCCGGCAGTAACCGAAAGTGCCAGCAGTTCCGCCACGGTTGGAAATTCCGCCAGGATGACACTGCGGCGTTTCTTGATCTGCGCAGTCAACAAATTGTCGCGAGAAAAGAAGGCCAATAATGTCACACCAAATACGATGAGCAGTCCAATTATCGGATGTAGCGTATGGTGTACTGCTGCCCAGATGCATCCCGTAGTCGCCAACGCCGCAGCTGCCACCGCCATGATAAGTTGTTGAGCTCGATAGTCTGCTACAGAAAGCCTCGATCCAGCTTGCGCTAAACGTGCTGCAAGCTGGGCGTTGCCGAGGTTGAGTTTATTGAGCTGATCAACCCCGGCCTGGACAACTGGTGCGGCAATGGTGGAAAGTGCGCCCAGGGTCGTTAGAGCAGAGCGCTGTGTGCCATGAGTTGCTGTTGTGTGTGCGCGCATTTGCGGAGCGATGCGTTCGACCAGGGTTGGCCTGTTCAGGCGAACGACAACCACTGCTATAAGGGTCAGACCGACTCCCAACACCATAGCTAGGCTTATGGCCAGCCACATCGTCGTCATAGCACCCTCCGTTCCGTCGGCAGAGAGCCGAGGCGCAGCATGAGCTGGTAGCACATAATGGATATGCCCATGCCCGCTAACAGCACGACCAACCCAGCGATGGACTGATACGCGGCTGCTGCAGCAGGCTGGGTGGATAACAGCAACAGGATGATCCATGGGGCAACAACGGCTAACCGGGCTCCATTGACGGTCCAAGACTGTCGGGCTTCGAGTTCGGCTCGAGTGCGAGCGTCATCACGTAAAAAGTCGGATAAGGTTTCCAACAATCGGCCGATGTCCGCGCCGCCAACCTCTCGGGTAACGTGTAACGCGGCGACGAGCCGGTCAGCTGTGGGGTCAGCTAGCGTGTGCTTCAGGCGATCAAGTGCATCACCGAAACGCGCTCCTGCTCGATAATCAACGGCGAAACTAGAAAACGCGTCTCGTAGTTCCTCTGGGCCTCGGTCTGCTAGCTGAGATAGGGCTTCCGGGAGAGTAAGGCCGGCGCGGATTGCAGAGCGAATGTTATCAATGGCATCCGGCCAGATTTCTCGCAGTGCGGTCTGACGACGTTTGGCCTGCCAGGATAGAGCGCCCCACGGCAATGCGGCTGAAAAGAGACCGAAACACAGGCCTATTGGCGCAGCTCCCGTCAGTGCAGTTAAGCAAATAAATACTATACAACCCAACACTGCCGAGAGAGTGACAACACCGGATACGGTGAGACGTGGTATACCGCTGCGCAGGATCAGTTGTTGGGCTTTCGACGGGGTCGGGTCTACAGTCCGAGGTTTTCGAGGCCAAAACGACCACCAGATTAAGAGCAACCCTGTACCCAGAGCTAAACCGAGAATTACACTCATGCCGCGTCGCCGACCACCGAACGAATATCTATTCCTGCCTGACCATACTTCGGGTGATCCATTAGGCCGGTGGGGTTGAGCATCAACTGATGATCGATCATTCGGAAAACATGAGCTGTTTCGATCAAATCAGCCTCGACGCGATTCCCTACGGACACGATTTCAGACACCTGACGTCGCCCGTTCGGATTGCGAGTGCAGTGGACCACTAGGTCAAAACAGCTAGCCACCGTGGGAGTCACAAAATCACGGCCAATGTTTGCACCAGCAAGTAGCGGCAAGGTACAGATCTTACTCAGCGCATCATGGGCAGAGTTTGCGTGGACACTACACATGCCTGCCAATCCTGCGTTCATAGCTACAAGCATGTCTAAGGCTTCGGCTTCTCGAACTTCGCCGACTATGATGCGGTCGGGTCGCATACGCAATGCTTCTTTGATGAGACGACGCAGCGAGATTTCACCAGAACCTTCCAGGTTAGGCTGTCGGCATTGCATATTGACCACATCGCGTTGCGGAATTTTCAA
>JAJUIX010000138.1 GCA_029267455.1 Enteractinococcus sp.
AGCGGATCCATCTCAGAGACCGCCGGTTGGGACTCCTGAATGTTTTTTGCAAATCTTCGACGGTTGACCATAGTGGGGAAATGTACTCCTAGTAGTGCGTGATATGGACATTTCTACCAACCTCGGCAATGTCCGAGTGTTGTTGAGGATAACTGTGACACAATATCGTGATGTGAAGTATGACGAGTCTAACCGCCCGAGTCCCCCACCACGCCGCACAATATGGCGCAGTATCATCGCTGCAATTTCTCTAGCGGCGCTTGTGGGGTTGGGAACGTGGCTTGGCACAAGTCTGTTTAGAAGTAGTGACAGCATTACTGTGGAAAGCAGCGAATTGACGCCTTCTCAACATACTGAACATCTCGTTAGAGTCCTACGGATTTCTGCCGCCTCTGATACAACACCGTCCAACATTCGAACTATTCCCGAGACCATATCGGGTTTTGAGCCGATCGCTTGCGGGTCACGATATGCCCAGATGCTTGATCAGGCGCTAGTGCAGCTTCATGGCATCGACTATTTTTCCACCGTCGCCGGGGCCCGAGCAGTGGATACGCAAACATGGCGCATACAACAGACTCAGGCTCATGACAGTGCAGTAGCACTCCAAAGCCTCTTTCCTGAAGAATGCGCACCGGTAGTACCGGTGGCGTATGACCTCCCGGTGACGTATCGCAATGCTGATGGTATCGGCATCCAACAGATGTTGAAGGTATCCGACACGCTCGTTGAGGAATGGTCTCAGTTGTACCTGTTAGCCGAGACGGCGCAAGAGCGGGAACTTGCCCTGGCGGGACTCTGGCAGGCTGTCAGTTGGGAGGCCACCTGGCAGCCCGGCCGTTCCCCGTTTGCTTTTGGCGTGTAGTTACTGATACCGGGCAGCCACTTCATCTCGTGACCGCCCGGTAGGATACTTGCCGTTAGGACGTAGGCTGTTGATGCTCGCGTACGACACGAATGACATGATCCAGCGCCTGTTCAACCGGGATGTCTTCGCGGGTGTCTGCCAATCGATCTTTGAGCTCTAACGTGCCTTTCGCCAGTCCACGTCCAACAATCAGATGTAAGGGCACGCCAATCAGCTCGGCGTCGGAGAATTTTTCGCCGGCATGGGCTTTCCGCCGGTCGTCCAAGAGGACCTCGATACCGGCGGCTTCAAGTTTGTTGGCAAAGTCTTCAGCAGTTTCGAAAATGACGTCATCTTTACCTGTTGCCACGATATGCACGTGGGCCGGGGCAACATTTATCGGCCAGATGAGCCCTTTATCGTCGTGGTGCGCTTCAGCGAGCGCGGCCACAGCACGCGTCACACCAATTCCGTAGGAACCCATTGTGACAACGACTTGTTTGCCGTTTTCATCCAGCACTTTAAGATCTAACGCTTCAGCGTATTTTCGTCCCAGCTGGAAAATGTGGCCCATTTCCATACCCCGCCGGGTGGCCAATGGTCCTGACCCATCAGGGGCCGGGTCGCCGTCTTGAATAGCGGTGGCTTCTATCACGCCGTCCCAGGTAAAGTCGCGCTCCGCCACAAGGCCAAAGACGTGTTTTTGGTCTTCGTTGGCGCCGGTCACCCACGTGCTGCCCGATACAATGCGGGGGTCAACGAAGAACGGGATACCGGTCACCGAGTCGGTCCCCAACATTTGCATCGCCTGCCCGTCTCTGAGTAACGTCGGGCCGATGTAGCCGGGAACCAGTTGGGTATGTTTTGTTATGTCTTCCTCTGTAGCTGGTTCCACCGAAGGTTCTCCGGTGACATCAAGTGCCTCGGCGATGGTAGCCTCCAAGCGCTTCACATCCACATCGCGATCCCCCGGTACGGCGACCACGAACACTTTGCGTTCGTCACCGTCAAGGACTGCAGTGAGCACGACACATTTGAGTGTTTCGGCAGCAGTCCACTCCCCCTCGTCTTTTGGCGCCAGCTTATTGGCAACATCCACGAGGGCAGCAATGGTCGTCGATACGGGGGTATCTTTGACCTCCGGGGCTGGTGCGTTGGTGTAATCGATCGGCTCTGGGACGACCGTGGTCACGGCTTCCACATTGGCCCGGTAGCCCCCGGGTGATTCGACAAAGGTGTCCTCACCTGCTGCTGAAGGATGGAGAAATTCTTCGGAACGTGATCCGCCCATGGCACCGGCCATAGCATCAACGGCCACGACTTCTAGGCCGAGCCGGTCAAAGATGCGGATATAAGCTTCCCGGTGTTTCTCATAAGCCTCGTCAAGCCCCTCGTCGTCGACGGTAAACGAGTAGGAGTCTTTCATAATGAACTCACGAACCCGCAAGAGTCCGGCGCGAGGTCTGGCTTCGTCACGATATTTAGTTTGGATTTGGTAAAGGTAGACCGGCAGATCCTTATAGGACGAATAGTGGTCCTTGACCAATAGCGTAAACAACTCTTCGTGAGTGGGGGCCAAAAGGAAGTCGGCACCGGAACGGTCCTGGAGGCGGAAAATGCCATCGCCATAATCTTCCCAGCGGCCAGTAGCTTCATAGGGCTCTTTTGGCAGCAGAGCCGGGAAGTGCACCTCTTGACCACCGATGGCGTTCATTTCTTCCCGGATAATGTTTTCGACCTTGTTTTTGACTCGCAGTCCAAGGGGTAACCAGGTATAACCACCCGGTGCGGCTCGACGGATGTAACCAGCGCGGATGAGTAATTTGTGGCTGGCAACTTCGGCATCTGCCGGATCATCTCGCAGGGTCCGAAGAAATAACGAGGACATGCGCAAAGGCACTTGTGGGACTCCATTCGTCAACAAGGGGTGGTTATCTGGCAAGTATTCTACCGCAGCATCTCATCGAGCTGATCGACTAACGTCAGGGCCAACCCAACGTCTCTACCGGGGGTGGTTGCGACTGCGAAGACCCAGTTTGTGTTTCGCACGATGACCACAGATGACACCTCGTCTTCTGTTTGGGCCACCTGAATCTGAAATGCCTCATCGGTATGGTGGGTCAGCGCTTCAAGTTCGTATCCGCCATCGCTACACGCCTCAACAAGCTGAGTAAGTTGTTCCGTGACCTCTCTGGCTTCGGCAGGTGCGGCAAATCCGAAGGCAGCAAGGCTTGTGATGTGGTCCTGTTCTGCTACTTCCCCGTAGCCGGCGACCTCTGGCTGGATTTCGAACGCAGCGGTACATTCCTGCGCGGTTTCATCGTCTTCTTGCTGAGCGGTGTCAACACTCAGCGCCGTTTCGAATTCCTCTACAGCGGCCGCGCCTTCGGATAGTTCCGCCGAGTCTGGTGCTTCTAGCACCTTGATGATGGCCTCGGCGATACGCTCCTCGGAGGGTAATGCCTCTGCTGCATCGCTCGTGGCGGTTTGTTCGACGGTCGCAGTGGGACGTGGTTCGGGTGCAGGCTGATCGGTACAAGCAGTCAGACCAAGCGCTGCCACGATCAGTAGCGGTGCGATTCGATTCATTGCTCGGCCTGCACCGCTTCTACGACTGCGCCCAGCGTTTCGATTGCTTGGTCAACTTCTGCGCCCGGCTCGATTGTGGTCCAAAAAACCTGGGTATCAAACCGTGCCACCACGGTGGCATTGGTCACCGAGATATTCTCGGGTTCTGGCTCGGGCACTTCCTCAGGTGGGATCACATAGTCGGGTAGTGACCCAGGATTGGGCGCTGCGGCGTCGGTGTTCGGGTTTTCAAAAGCACCAGATAGCTCTCCAGAAGATGACAAAACCATATCCTCATCAGCTTCGTCGAATACCGCTGGCACTTCAAGCTCCGGGGTCTCTGCAAAAGCGGATGCTTCATAATGTAACGTCAACACGTTGGTATCGTCGATGGTCAAATCTACCGAAGGACATTCAACCCACGGTTCGGTTCGAGCGGTAAAGTATGCGCTCGCTTCTTCGGCAGTTTCAAATCCGGCTGCCACCACGGTTTGAGCGATATGTTCTTCATCTTCGGACTGAGAGTGAAAGCCCATCACAACGTCGTCGGTGGTGTATAACTCTGGCGCAATGATTCCGGCACATTCAGCTGGTTCAGGTGAGTATTGCGCAAGCTCTGCTGTGGCGTTATTGAGCGAATCAATGGCAGGCTGGCCGGTAGAGACAAGTGCATCTTCGTGCATGACCGATGTGACTGCCTGATAGAAGACGGTCTGAGTGGGAACTTCAACAGTTGGAGGTGGGGTGACGTCCACTGAGGAATATTCGCGCGGTTGCGAACAGCCGGTCACGACGACGGCTGTTGCAGCGGCAAGTGTCAAATACTTGCGCATGCCTGCCTTTCCTTAGTGGGTGGTTAAAACAATACGGTAGCGAAGCGGCCGACGGTATCAAAACCAACCCGTTGATAGGTTCGTATGGCCGCAGTGTTGTAGTCATTGACGTACAGACACACCACCGGTGCAAGTTGCAGCGCTTGGTTCACGACCGCTGCCATAGCAGGCGCAGCACGTCCTTGTCCGCGGGCCTCGGGAGCGACCCAGACCCCTTGAAT
>JAJUIX010000252.1 GCA_029267455.1 Enteractinococcus sp.
GAACGCCCGACGGCGACGCGGTGCCTTTTCCCGCCCATCTCGACGGTGCCGGTCACCCCACCGCCGGCGGTGGAGGCGAACTCAGTCACCTCGGGAAGTTGAGCCTGCTGCTGCCCGGCGTCAACGATGGCTTTGGCAATCGGGTGCTCTGAGCCGAGTTCCACGGCGGCCGCGGCCACCAGAAGCTCATCAGCGTCCCGACCGTCAAGAGCGGAGACCTTGGTGACGGCCATTTTGCCTTCGGTGACCGTTCCAGTCTTGTCCAGTACTACGGTATCGACGCCGCGAGAATCTTCCAACGACTGCGGACCGCTGATCAAAATACCCAGCTGAGAAGCACGTCCGGTTCCAGCCAGCAGCCCGATGGGCGTCGCTAACCCGAGGGCACACGGGCACGCAATAATCAACACGGTAACTGCCGCACGAAACGCGGTTGCGGGATCGCCCGCGAACCACCAGGCGGCCAGCGTGATCAGCGCGATCACTAACACGATGGGGACAAAAACCGCCGAGATGCGATCGGCCAACCGAGCAATCGGCGCTTTTTCCGACTGAGCTTGCGATACCAGCTGTCCCATCTGCGCCAGCGTTGTGTCAGCTCCGGTCCGGGTGGCTCGAACGACCAGCCGACCAGAAGTGTTCATCGTCGCACCGATCACGGTGTCATGTTCGGCGACCTCAACCGGAATTGATTCCCCGGTAATCAGGGCCGTATCAATGGCCGACTGTCCCGAAACCACGAAACCATCGGTCGCAATCTTTTCACCCGGACGAACGATGAATTCATCCCCCACGTGCAGGTCAGCGGCGTCGATGACAACTTCTTGGCCATCGCGCACCACGGTGGCTTTGGTGGCCGCCAGATTCAACAGCGAGCGTAGGGCTTCGCCGGCACGGTTCTTCGCGCGGGCCTCGAGGTACCGCCCTAACAGCAAGAACGTGGTAACCACACCGGCGGTCTCATAGTACAGCGGCGGCTCGTGCATTCCCACGGCCCCGGTCATGTTCGGGTCTA
Source organism: Enteractinococcus sp. (assembly GCA_029267455.1). GTDB lineage: Bacteria > Actinomycetota > Actinomycetes > Actinomycetales > Micrococcaceae > Yaniella. Next base: position 1,016 of record JAJUIX010000252.1, read on the forward strand.
ACAGCAATTCCACGGTGGAGTAGACCCAGGCGGCCGTCACGCCAATCGATACCAGGGTATCCATGGTTGAGCCACCGTGACGGGCAGCTTTGACTGCACCGCGGTGGAATGGCCAGCCACCCCAAAAGGTCACCGGCAAGGACAGGGCCATTGCGACCCAGCCCCAGTGCGGGAACTGGAACACCGTGAACATCGAGATAAGGAACAGCGGGACGGTCAAAATCGCTGAAACGATCAGCCGGGGTTTCAACTCTCGGACGCCCGGTGCCTCATCGATCGTCTGCGACGCGCCGTCTTCCGTAGCTTGTGCTTCCGCAGTCGAGGGTTCTTCTTGGCCGTGCAGGGTCGCGTCATAACCCGCTTTGGAAACGGCCTCGACGAGCACCTGATCTTCGAGGCCGAGGGGCGCTTTGACGAATGCCTGGTTGAGCGGCAGATTGACCGAGGCTTCTACGCCATCGATCTTTTCGAGCTGACGTTCCACCCGTGCCACGCAGGACGCACAGGACATACCACTGATATCCAGTTGTACGTCACGGGTTTCTGTCGTTTCGGTAGGCATGGAAGTCCTTAATTCTGGGAAGGTGCGTCGACCACGGTGTAACCGGCGTCGGCGATCGTATCGGCAAATTGCTGTGTTGAAGGCGTCGGATTCGAGGTCACTGTTGCGGTGGAAACCCCGTCATCGACGAGGTCAATATCGACGTCGGTGACACCCGGCATACCGTAGAGGGCTTTCGTGACGGTGCCGACGCAGTGCTGGCAGGTTAGTCCTTGGAGTTTCAGCGTGGTTTGTGCCATGAGGTTTCGTGCTCCTATCGCAATAGTCGGCCGATCGTGGCCGAGACTTCTTGTACTTTTTCTTCAATGACTGCTTCATCACCCGATGCCACGGCATCAATGACGCAGTGGTTCATGTGGTCGGTCACCAGGCCCAAACTCAAGGAATGCAAGGCCTTGTTGACGGCCGAGATTTGGGTCAGGAGGTCGATGCAGTATGTGTCGTTTTCGACCATGCGCTTGATCCCACGGACTTGGCCTTCAATGCGGGCTAGGCGTTTAATGTAGTCCTCTTTGGTATCGGAATAGCCAACCGCACCGGTCGTATCTGGAGTTGCCATCGTTTCCTCGTCTCATTGGTTTACCACCTCTAGTTCTATACCCCTAGGGGGTATACGTCAAGCCAGGGTTGAGACTGAAGCTTTA
>JAJUIX010000021.1 GCA_029267455.1 Enteractinococcus sp.
ACCGACGCCGAAGAGGCCGGTTGGAAAGCCCGCGTCGTCTCCGGCGACCGCGATACGTTCCAGCTCATTAACGACAACATCACCGTGCTCTACCCGATGCGCGGCGTATCCGAACTGCCACCCTTCGACGCCGAGACCATCCAAGAACGGTACGGGGTGACGCCCGAACAATACCCGGACCTGGCCGCTCTGGTAGGCGAGACGGCCGATAACTTGCCGGGAGTCCCTGGCGTGGGTCCCGGTTTCGCCGCCCGGTGGATCAATAAATACGGTGGCCTGCAGGGCATCTTCGACAATATTGACGATATCGGTGGCAAAAAAGGCGAGGCGCTTCGCGAAAACCTTGCCGCGGTTAAACGCAACCGAGAGTTGAATGCACTCGTCACCGATCTCGAACTGCCACTCGAACTCGAGGACGCCGTCCTCGTCAACCCCGACCATCACGAAGTCTCGGAGCTTTTTGACGCCCTGGAGTTCAACACCATCCGTGACCGGGTCTTCAAAACCTTCGAGCAACGATTGGGTGCCGCAGAAGAACCACCTGCCGATGTCGAAATGCCCGAAACCACCCTGATCGACGCAGTTGAGGACTGGGAAACCTTTTTGACGGGCGTTAAAGAACCCGTGGCAGTGTTCTTCTACATCAATCCACCGGCGGTCATCACCAAGCGGAAAATCCCCGCACCGGGGGACTACGGTCAAATTCGTGCGGTCGGTTTCGCCACCGCTGACGCCACAGCCGTCATTGATATTGACAACGCGTCCAAGGAACTTGGCCAAGCCGTCGTTGCCTTCCTCTCAGACTCGGCATACGCCAAAGTCGTCTACGACCTCAAAACCACCCTCAAAGCACTGGCTACTTCCGCCGAGGGCTCAGCGCTGCCGGCCCGTCCAGATGTCAACACCTCCATTCTGGGGGTCGAAGACGACGTGCTGCTGTCTGCCTACATCCTGCAACCAGACCGTCGCGGCTACGACCTGAGTGATCTGGTGCAGACCTATTTGAACACGCGGTTAGAAAGCATCGTCTCAACCGAGGACCAGGGCCAGCTTGAGCTCGAAGGGCTCGACGACGAGAACGTTGCTCGCTTAGCGCAGTACGCTCGCAATGCCTGGATGATTCTCCGACTGAACGAGGTCATGGGGGAGCAGCTGAAAGAACGCGATGCCGTTTCGCTGCTGCATGACTTGGAGATCCCGCTGTCAGTCGTGTTGGCCAAGATGGAATTGATCGGTATCGGAATTGATCGGGAGCGCCTTGACAGTCTGTTGGATGGCTTTACCAACGAGGTTGAAAAGTCCCAGCAGTCCGCCTATGCCTCCATCGGGGGACAAGAAGTCAACCTCGCGTCACCGAAACAGCTGCAAACTGTGCTGTTCGAAACGCTGGACATGCCCAAAACTCGGCGCACCAAAACCGGTTACTCCACTGATGCCGACTCGTTGGCGGATCTCTTGGAAAAGACCGATCACCCGTTCCTGCATAATCTCATGGCCTTTCGTGACGCCACGAAATTGCGCCAAACCGTGCAGGGCCTACTGGATTCCATCGCCGACGACGGACGGATCCACACCCGGTTCTCCCAAACCGCTGCAGCCACGGGCCGCCTCTCGTCGTTGAACCCGAACCTGCAGAACATTCCGGTCCGGACCCCTGCGGGTCGTCAAATCCGTGATATCTTCGTCGCCGGTACCAACCCGCACGCCGAGGAACCCACGACCCTGCTGACCGCCGACTACTCGCAGATCGAAATGCGCATTATGGCCCACATGTCCGGAGACGAAGGACTCATCCAGGCCTACCAAGACGGCGAAGATCTGCACCGTTTCGTCGGTTCCCAGGTTTTTGACGTCCCACCCGAAGACGTCACCACCTCAATGCGTGACAAAGTCAAAGCGATGTCCTACGGCCTGGCCTACGGGCTGAGCTCATTTGGTCTGTCACGTCAGCTGCGCATTTCCGTGGATGAAGCTCGCGAGCTGATGACCAGTTACTTTGACCGCTTCGGGGCCGTGCAACGATACCTGCGGAATGTAGTTCGCCAGGCGCGCAAAGACGGCTATACCCAGACCATGCTGGGTCGACGTCGGTATTTGCCGGACTTGAAATCGGACAACCGGCAACTTCGAGAGATGGCCGAACGTGCCGCCTTGAACGCACCAATTCAAGGCTCAGCCGCAGACCTCATCAAAAAAGCGATGCTCGGTGTACAAGACCGCCTCGAGCGCGACGGCTTGAAGTCGCGCATGATTTTGCAGGTCCATGACGAACTGATCCTGGAAGTCATCGAGTCCGAGGTTGAGGCTGCTGAACAAATTTTGGTCGAAGAAATGTCGTCAGCGGCGACCCTGAAGGTACCTCTTGATGTGCAAGTTGGAAAAGGCTACTCCTGGCATGAGGCCGCACACTAACTTGGCGAGCCTCATTGGTGCTGAAATATTCAACGAACTTGCAAGGACGCGTTGTCCCACATATCAACAACGGCGCCGGTCTTACGTTGATTTTGACAGGACGAATACCGTACTATATTAAACGTTGCCTATTTTGGCAGAACAATGATTATGATGTGGCGGACTGCCGCGTCATAAAACCCGTAAGTTTATCAACCATATTAATCCATATCGGAGTCCCTACTACATGACCACTACTAGCAACGCCCCGCAGGTCGCTGTGAACGACGTCGGCTCGGCTGAAGAATTCATGGCCGCTGTCGATGAAACCATCAAATACTTCAACGATGGCGACCTGGTGGCTGGCACCGTCGTCAAAGTCGACCGAGACGAAGTACTGCTCGACATCGGCTACAAGACCGAAGGTGTCATTCCTTCACGTGAACTGTCCATCAAAAACGACGTCGATCCTGACGATGTCGTTGAGGTTGGCGATTCCGTTGAAGCACTGGTTCTCACCAAAGAAGATAAAGAAGGTCGCCTGATCCTCTCCAAGAAACGCGCACAGTACGAGCGCGCTTGGGGCGACATCGAAAAGATCAAGGAAGAAGACGGTGTTGTCACCGGTACCGTGATCGAAGTTGTCAAGGGTGGTCTGATCCTCGACATAGGGCTCCGTGGCTTCCTGCCGGCTTCTCTCGTCGAGATGCGTCGGGTTCGCGATCTGGCCCCATACGTTGGGCAAGAACTTGAAGCCAAGATCATCGAACTGGACAAGAACCGTAACAACGTCGTGCTGTCACGTCGTGCATGGCTCGAACAGACACAGTCCGAAACCCGCACGAACTTCCTTCAGGCACTGCAGAAGGGCCAAGTCCGTACCGGTATCGTCTCGTCGATCGTCAACTTCGGTGCGTTCGTCGACCTCGGTGGCGTCGACGGTCTGGTCCACGTTTCCGAACTTTCCTGGAAGCACATCGATCACCCATCAGAGGTCGTCGAAGTTGGTCAGGAAGTCACCGTCGAAGTACTCGACGTCGATATGGACCGCGAACGCGTTTCCCTGTCACTCAAGGCCACTCAAGAAGATCCATGGCAGGTCTTCGCCCGCACGCACGCGCTGGGACAAATCGTACCTGGTCGCGTCACCAAGATTGTGCCATTCGGTGCATTCGTACGTGTCGAAGACGGCATCGAAGGCTTGGTTCACATTTCCGAGCTGGCGAACCGCCACATCGATACTGCCGAGCAGGTCGTTTCCGTTAACGAAATCCTGTACGTCAAAGTCATTGACATTGACCTGGACCGCCGCCGTATCTCACTGTCCCTCAAGCAGGCCAACGAAGGCGTCGACCCAGAAGGTACCGACTTCGATCCAGCCCTCTACGGTATGACCGCCGACTACGACGAAGACGGCAACTACAAGTACCCAGAAGGCTTCGACCCGGAATCCAACGAATGGATGGAAGGCTACGAAGAAGAACGTGCCGCTTGGGAACAGCAATACGCCGAAGCCCAAGCTCGTTGGGAAGCACACAAGGAACAAGTTGCCCGCCACATGGCCGAGGCACAAGAAGCCGCTACTGCAAGCCCAGCCGACACCGGTGCAGCATCGTACTCCTCCGAGGACGACGAGACACCTGCAGAAGACACCGGCACGCTGGCTTCCGACGAAGCCCTTGCCGCACTGCGTGAAAAACTCACCGGGAACTAACGTGACCGCCCGCAGGGCATAACGTAAATCCTCAACGTAGGCCGCCACTCACCAGCTGAGTGGCGGCCTACGGCTTTAAAACACAACAGCAGTGACGGTCGCAAACGGCGGAGGCGGGTTTGCCTACTGTTGTTGCCTACTGTTGTTGGGTACCGCGCACGGCCTCGATAAAGGCCTTCATGAGGTGATAATCTTTCTGACCCGGTCGAGACTCGACTCCGGACGAGACGTCGACGCCGTCGGGCTGATACGCGGCTATCACTTCCGCCACATTCTCCGGATTCAAACCGCCGGCTAAAATAAACGGCGCCTTCACGTCATGTACCCAGTCGGGTACCTCGGTTCGAGTACCTGTACCGTGTGAGGGATCGTAGAACCAATAGTCTAATCCGTCTGTGGATTCCGGGGGAGTGGATGAGGCCAGCGCCAAGGAGTCGACCTGAGCGGGTTCATAGAGCTGCACTGTATCGACGACATCTTGTAACGGTTTGACGTGCTCTAGCGTTAGTCCCACGGCAAATGTCTTGATCCGTCCGTCGGCGTGTTTGACCAGTTCGCGAGCGGTTTCGACATCGATCAGACGATTCGAATGCGGCACACGCATCAGCCCAATGGCGTCATAACCAAGTTCGATGGCCCACCGCAGCTGTTCAACCGTGGTGATCCCGCAGACTTTAACAAAGAGTTCAGACATGTGCGTCGACCTTCTGTGATTGCGTAACAATAAAACGCTTATCTCGCGCCAGCTGCCAGGTAGGTCCCACCCGGTGCCGCAGCTGCGGTCGATAATTTCGTGCAGCGTTAAACACCGTCAACAGTACACCACCGGGTTTGAGTGTTCGAGCTACTTCATCGAACAGGAAAAACGCGATGTCACTCGTGAGGTGTGTCCCGACATGAAACGGCGGATTCAGCACCACCGCATCCACTGAGTTATCCGCGAGCTGCTCTAGCCCGGATTGATGCAGCACCTGGACATCTTCGATGTCATTGGCCGCCAGGGTCGCCGTCGTGGACTGAACCGCTGAAGCTGAATCATCCGTGGCGATCAATGTCGCGTTGCGATACCGCTGCGCCAAGGTAGTGACGATCGTGCCGTTGCCGCACCCTAAATCCACGATCGTGGCACCCGAGGTGAACTGCTCAGGCGGATTCGCGTAGAGGGTCTTCAATAACAACTTGGTACCCGGATCCAGCCGCGCTGCACCAAAGGTCAGTCCGTAAGCGCGAAGCTGCACGTCCTTGCCCGCAACCTGCACAACGTTCTTCCGTGGTATTCGCGGCGGCGTCTCGCCGTGCAACTCCTTGGGGGATTGGGCGCGCAAGGCTCTGGCCTTGTAGTATCCGCGGGAGGCAGACACGTCATCGAAAACCTGTTCTAACACCGTGTTCATCGAAAAGTTCAAGTGCCGTTGGAGCTGGCCTGCCAGGAACATCACATCCGCAGAACCCCAGCGGGCCACATGCCACGCCACTTCCTCCAACGCTTCTAAGGGGCGAGCGAGCCGGTACAGCACCGTCGCCGCTTCTGAAAGAGCAGCGCGAGACGGAGCTACTTCGACGGGACCGGTAATAGCTCCCTGTTCGGCGGCCAATGCGGCGGAATCCTGCACAAAGCGTACATTCAGTTCATGCTTTCTGGCCCATGAGCTCAGCGCACCGGTCACATCATGAATGACCACCACGGGTGCGGTACGGCGCCACGGTTCAGCCTCGAAAGCTTCCTGGGCGACGCGTAACAGCATTCGATCCACGTTATCTGGCGCCAACTGTTGGGTCATACTCACACAATATCCTGCCACTGGGTACCCACCGGGGTAGCCTCGAGTTCACCGGCCGTGATCGAGGCCAGACGGGCATTGAACTGCTCAAGTGCGTCATCGGCGTCGTCCAGCCCCACGGTCAGGGTCGCCTGCGGGCCGGCATAATCGGTACCTAACACGGCAAAATGTGCCGAACGTAGCTCATTTTCCACTCGCCCCACCTCACCGTGGGGTGCCTGCAGAGCCACATGCAACATGCGTTGCCGGGGGACCAACGGGGTCTGCTCGAGCGCCGCGACCACCGTATCTGAGTAGGCGCGAACCAAGCCACCCGCGCCCAGTTTCACGCCACCAAAATACCGCACTGCGATCGCGCACACGTCGGAGAGGTCAGCGTATTCTTCGCCCGCGTGCACCGCACGATAATTCGTCAGCGCCTGAAGCATCGGCATCCCAGCGGTCCCGGCGGGCTCGCCGTCATCCGACGAGCGCTGCACGTCTCGGTCCGGTCCCAGGACGAAGGCGGGCACAACGTGCGTTGCCGAATGATGCACCCCGCGTACCTCGTCGATCCAGGCTCTGGCTTCGTCTTCTGTCTCGACTCGGCGAATCATACCGATAAACTCAGAGCGGCGGATATCTAAGGTGACCTCCACTGGATCGCGGTGGGCCACCACGGTATAACGTCTCGTACGAGCAGAATCAGCATGTTGCATGCACCCAAGTCTACCCAGGAGCATTATGCGTCACCTCGCACTCACCGGCGGCATTGGATCGGGCAAGTCGACCGTCGCGCAATTTTTCGCTGAACGCGGCGCGACCATCATCGACGCCGATGCCATTTCTCGATCCCTCATGGAACCCGGCCAGCAAGTGCTGGCCGACGTCATTGAAACCTTCGGAGACCACCTGCTCGACGACACAGGCCGGTTGGATCGCCAGGCGCTGGCCAGCATTGTGTTCAATGACGACGACGCCCGGCAACGGCTCAATGCCATTGTGCATCCCGCGGTGCGCGCTGAATCACAGCGACAGCGCGAGGAGGCTCTTGCCGCGGACCCCGACCACGCTGTCATCATTCAAGACATCCCATTGCTGGTTGAAACCGGCCAGGCGGAGAATTTTGACGGCGTCATTGTGGTTCACGCTGATCAGCCCACCCGCCTGCAGCGACTGGTCGAGGCCCGGGGGATGACCGCCGAGGATGCCCGGGCACGCATCGCCGCCCAGGCCACGGATGAGCAACGCAAAGCTGTCGCCGACTGGCTCATCGATAATTCCGGGTCCCTCAAGGAGACCGAAGCCCAAGTAGACGCCGTATGGAAAGAGCTCACAAGTTGAGTCAACGGTTACAAACCACCACCCGTTCGACAGTTTTTACCGCCGGTTCCCTGAGCCGCATTGTGATCGGTTGGGTTGCCGTCGCCATTCTGGCAGCCACCCAACACCTGCTCACGCCTCCCGTTCCGGCTGTCCCGCTGGTACTGGTCCTGGCGGGCGTGGTAGCCGTCATCATGATCTGTTCATTTGGCGTGGTCACCCAGGCCGAAAAACTCGCCGAGCGCATGGGGGATCCCTATGGTTCGCTCGTGCTGACTATTTCCATCGTCCTGATCGAAGTCATTCTTATTTCCGCCGTGATGCTCGGGCCGGGAGATCACACGACGATCGGACGAGACTCGGTCATGGCGGTGTCCATGATCATCATGAATCTCGTGGTGGGTACCGCGGTGCTCCTTGCCACCCGAAAACACGGCCCACTGGCACACAACCGCACCGGAACGGCCACGTATTCGGCCATGCTCATCATCCTGATAGCGCTAGCTTTCGTGCTTCCCGGTCAGCTCGACCACGGCGGAAGCTACCCACCGGGCGTAGCGGTCATCGTCGCCGTCGGCACCCTGGCCACGTACGCCTATTTCTTGTATCGTCAAATGTTTCACCAGCCCGAAAACTTTGACGAGACCGACCCCATCGGACTCGCAGCTGCCCGCGGTGGTGCAGACCCCGAAACGGGGCACGCTAAACGCCAACCGATCGGCCACGTATTCGCACTGCATCGCAAAGAGATTCTGCAGCGGATTGCCGTATTAGTCATCACCGTGATTCCGGTGGTCATCCTCTCGCAGCACATGGCCGCGCTGCTCGACGACGGTCTGAGCCGGACCTCCCTGCCCATCGAACTGGCCGGCATCCTCATCGCGGCCATCGTGTTCCTGCCGGAAACGATCACTGCGCTCCGCGCCGGTCTGGCGGGCGAGCTCCAACGAGTCATCAACCTGTGCCACGGCGCGCTGGTATCGACCGTCTCGTTTACCATCCCGGCAGTATTGCTCATCGGGTTGGCGACGGGACAGACCGTGGTCCTGGCCGAAACCGGCGTCAACATCGTCCTGCTTGCCGTCACCATGTTGATAACTGTTATCAATTTTTCGGCACCTAAACTCACCGTCATGCACGCCCTGCCACACCTGATGACCTTCGGCGTCTACGTGCTCATGGTGTTTCGTTAGCCAACGCGACGTCACCTTGGGCCTTAGCCAGCGGGCGAACGAGTAGTCACCTCGTGTTGACAGGCGTAACATGTTGGGCATGAGTATGGCTCGAGAGATTCACCGCGTCGTCGCCCCGTTCAAGGTCGAAGCACCGTATGAGCCGGCCGGCGATCAGCCCCAAGCCATTGCCGAACTCGCCGAACGGATTGAGGGCGGCGAAAAGGACGTCGTCCTCATGGGTGCCACCGGTACCGGGAAGTCGGCGACGGCTGCCTGGTTGGTAGAGCGTCTCCAGCGCCCCACGCTCGTGATGGTGCAGAACAAGACCCTGGCCGCCCAGCTGGCGAATGAATTCCGTGAGCTCCTGCCGAATAACGCGGTCGAATACTTCGTGTCGTACTACGACTACTATCAGCCCGAAGCCTACGTGCCGCAAACCGATACCTTTATTGAAAAAGACTCCTCGATCAACGAAGAGGTCGAACGCTTACGGCACTCGGCGACCAACGCGCTCCTGACCCGACGCGACACACTCGTGGTGGCCACCGTATCGTCAATTTTCGGTCTGGGTACCCCGGAAGAATACATCGCTCAAATGGTCACGGTTCGCGTGGGAGACATGCTCGATCGCGATGATCTCCTGCGGCAGTTCGTGAACATGCAGTACGCCCGCAACGACGCCGATTTCCACCGCGGCACCTTCCGCGTTCGCGGAGACACCGTCGAAATCATTCCGATGTATGAAGAACTCGCGGTACGCATCGAGTTTTTCGGTGACGAAATCGAAACCATCCAGACGTTACACCCGCTGACCGGTGACGTCGTTCGTGACGAAGAAGAGATGTACATTTTCCCGGCCTCCCACTACGTGGCCGGTGATGACCGCATGTCGCGCGCCATCAAAGATATTGAAGATGAGCTACGCGAACGCCTGCAAGAACTCGAGTCCCAGGACAAGCTGCTCGAAGCCCAGCGGTTACGCATGCGCACCACATATGACCTCGAAATGATGCAGCAGATGGGGTACTGCAACGGAATTGAAAACTATTCGCGCCACATCGACGGCCGTGCCCCCGGTTCCGCCCCGCACACACTGTTGGACTACTTTCCCGATGACTTCCTGTTAATCATCGATGAATCGCACGTGACCGTCCCGCAAATCGGTGGGATGTATGAAGGCGACGCCTCCCGCAAGCGTACCCTGGTCGACCACGGATTCCGTTTACCCTCGGCGCTCGATAACCGGCCGTTGAAATGGGACGAATTCCTCGACCGCATTGGCCAGACCGTCTATATGTCGGCCACTCCTGGACCCTATGAACTCAGCCAATCTGACGGGGTAGTTGAACAAATTATCCGACCCACGGGTTTGGTCGATCCGAAAATTGTCGTCAAAGAGACCAAAGGTCAGATCGATGACCTGATGGACGAAATTAACTTGCGTGTCGAACGTGATGAACGTGTCCTGGTGACGACGTTGACGAAGCGGATGGCCGAAGACCTCACCGAATACCTGGTGGAACACGGAGTCAAAGTCGAATATCTCCATTCCGACGTCGATACGCTGCGGCGTGTGGAGCTCATGACCGAGCTACGCCGTGGGGTCTTCGATGTGCTGGTGGGAATCAACTTGCTCCGCGAGGGGCTCGACCTGCCAGAAGTTTCACTGGTTTCGATCTTGGACGCTGACAAAGAGGGCTTTTTGCGTTCGGATCGGTCACTTATCCAGACCATCGGACGTGCCGCTCGTAACGTATCCGGTGAAGTGCACATGTACGCCGATAAGGTCACCGCATCGATGCAGTACGCCATCGACGAGACAAACCGTCGTCGAGAAATCCAGATCGCGCACAACAAAAAACACGGCATTGACCCACAACCGCTGCGGAAACGTATCGCTGACATTACGGATCAGCTGGCGCGTGAAGATGCCGATACCGAAGATCTGTTGTCGGGTATGGCAGGCATCAAGACTGGTTTCGACTACGGCATGGGGCACCGAGGTTACACCGCCGCCATCACCGAAGAGCAACAACGCGCCGCCATGGCAGCCGAAGAGGGGGAAGTGGCCAAACTTGCTGCGATCCCGGCCAAGGACCTGACCGATCTCATCGAACAAATGTCGGAGCAGATGCATCAGGCCGCCGTCGACCTGAATTTCGAATTGGCCGCACGGTTGCGCGACGAGATTTCAGAATTGAAAAAGGAACTGCGCGATATGCAACGCGCCGGTCACGCATAACGTGTCGGGTGATAATTCTCGCGGAAAACCTTTAATATCCAGGTTATGCTGGTATAGTCTGTGCAGCACAAGGGAGTATCCCAGAAGCTCCGTACACGTCAACACGTCGAACAG
>JAJUIX010000054.1 GCA_029267455.1 Enteractinococcus sp.
GCAGCGAAATCTGAGCAACGCTGGGATGTCAGGATTCTGCCTGTGGCCACAGAAGGTGCTACGATAGAGGTATTCCGGCCATAACGAGAACGTTTTTACGGTTTGGGCGACCCCAAACCCCTCGTATTCGGCCTGGTCTTTACCGCAATTCTGCGGAGAGGATTTTGATAGCCCATCATCTGAAGATGCCAGGTTATCTCACACCGTAAACACCAAGGTTGACACTCCTGTGCAACATTGCGTGTTGTCTATATTGCAAATCACTAAACGCAATCTGTGGCGTCACTGCAGTCGCAGCCACGATTGTCACACATCCTGCGGGTATCTCACGCCCGTACCGACGAGGGGGAAGGAACCTTCGTGACTGAACAAGACACAGTACAGGCCCCAACCACAGGGACCAACGGCCTGGGCAGCCTCAAACTTGTCCAACTCAAAGACTTAGCGTCGCAGCTAGGCATCACCGGGACTTCACGCATGCGCAAAGCGCAGCTGGTAGAAGTCATCGCTCACCACCAGCGTGGAGGTAGCACGACCGCCCAGGACGCAGTCGAGGAAGCCCCAGCTGAGACCACAAAAGAACGCACATCTCGCTCGAGGTCTGCAAAGAGTTCTCGAGGACAAAAGGACAAGTCCGACGAGCAACCAGCAGAAAAGTCTGAATCTTCACAAAAGCAGGCTACTCAGGACGCGAAGGAAGACACCGGCCAGCAGCAAGACGCTGACGAGGAATCGACCCAACGCGAACAGTCCTCACGTGGCCGTCGCGGTTCCCGAAACGGGCAACAGCGCGATGACAAAAAGGCCCGCGACGACAAAGAGTCGCGTGACGAGTCTGAGACTCAACAAGAAGCTGCTGACAAGGAAAAGTCCGAAAAGGATTCCGACGATCACGACGGCAAATCCCGCGGTCGTGGCCAGCGTACCCGCAACCAGCAGCGTCGTGACCAAGACCGTCAACGACGCGAACAGCAGGACAGTCAGGACGATCAGGACACCGACGAATCTTCAGACGAGAAGTCCGAAGGTGGTCGCCGTCGTCGTGATGATGACCAGCGCAACCAGCGTCGTCAACGCCAACGCGACCGCAACCGCTCCCGTGATCGCCGTCGCGACCAAGACGGCGATGACCAGCAGGATCAAGATGTTTCCGAAGACGAAACACTCGTGCCAATCTCGGGCATCCTTGATGTCTTGGATAATTACGCTTTCGTTCGGACCACAGGCTACTTGCCCGGCCCAAATGACGTGTATGTCTCTATGGCCATGGTCAAGCGCTACGGCCTGCGCAAAGGCGATGCCATCCGTGGTCGGGTTCGTGCTCCACAGGACGACGATGACAACCAGAACCAACAGGGTGGCGGACGCGGCGGCCGAGGCGGGCGTGGCGGACGCAATCGTCGCGGCGGCAATCGCCAGAAATTCAACGCTCTCGTCAAAATCGACTCGCTCAACGGTCAACCAGCCGTTGAGAATCCAAAGCGCGTTGAATTCAACAAACTCACCCCGCTGTACCCGCAAGAACGCCTGCGGTTGGAACACAAGTCGAAAGACATGGGCCCACGCCTGGTCGATCTCGTGGCGCCAATTGGCAAAGGCCAGCGCGGTCTGATCGTTTCACCACCAAAAGCTGGTAAGACGATGATGCTGCAGTCGATCGCCAACGCGATCACCACCAATAACCCTGAAGTCAAACTCATGATGGTGCTGGTGGATGAACGTCCCGAAGAAGTCACCGATATGCAGCGCTCCGTGCGCGGTGAAGTCATCGCCTCGACCTTCGACCGCCCGGCCGAAGATCACACCACGGTCGCTGAACTGTCGATTGAACGCGCCAAGCGCATGGTTGAGCTGGGTCACGACGTCGTGGTGTTGCTGGACTCTATGACCCGTCTGGGACGCGCCTATAACCTGGCAACCCCGGCCTCCGGCCGTATTCTGTCCGGTGGTGTGGACTCGGCAGCGCTGTACCCACCGAAGAAATTCTTTGGTGCCGCACGCAATATTGAAGGTGGCGGCTCGCTCACGATCTTGGCGACCGCACTGGTAGAAACCGGCTCCCGCATGGACGAAGTGATCTTCGAAGAATTCAAGGGTACCGGCAATATGGAACTGCGCCTGTCCCGCGAGCTGTCCGAGCGTCGTATCTTCCCAGCTATCGACATCAACGCCTCGGGCACCCGTCGCGAAGAGAACCTGCTGACCAAGGAAGAAATCGGTATCATGTGGCGCCTGCGCCGCGTGCTGTCCGGTCTGGAAACCCAGCAGGCCCTGGAACTCTTGACTTCCAAGCTCAAAGAAACCGAAACCAATGCGGAATTTTTGATGCTGGTCTCCAAGACCACACTTCGAGGTCAAACAGAGTCGTAGCTCTCAGACATCAAACCATCGCGCAACAAAACCGTTGCGCGATGGTTTTTTGATTCTGAACTACAATTCCTATTGCGAGGTAAAAAATATGTTTGACTCCATCGACCACCTGCTGAAAGAACACGCCGAGCTCACCGAGAAAATGGGCGACCCGGCCGTGCACGCCGATCAAGCCTTAGCACGGAAAGTGGGACGGCGATTCGCCGAACTAGAAAAGATCGTCAAAGCCCACAAACGCTGGCAACAACTCGGCCAAGACCTCGAAGATGCCAAGGAACTAGCCCAAGAGGACCCCGACTTCGCCGCTGAAATTCCCAGCTTAGAAGCCAGCTACGAACAAGCCACCGAAACGTTACACCGTCTGCTGATCCCGCGGGATCCCGATGACGCCCGCAACGTCATTTTGGAAATCAAAGGTGGCGAAGGTGGCGAAGAAGCTGCACTCTTTGCCGCCGACCTTGCTCGGATGTATATCCGATACGCCGAGCGCAAAGGGTGGAAAACCGAGATCATCTCAGCAACCGAATCCGATCTGGGCGGGTACAAAGACGTCCACATCGGTATTACCGGCAAGTCCAATGACCCTGCAGAAGGCGTGTACGCACACCTGAAATACGAAGGCGGCGTTCACCGTGTCCAGCGCGTGCCCGTGACCGAATCCCAAGGGCGCATCCATACCTCGGCCGCAGGCGTCTTGGTGTTGCCAGAAGTCGATGAGCCCGAAGAAATCGAGATCAACCAAAACGATCTCAAGATTGACGTGTATCGGTCCTCCGGGCCCGGCGGCCAGCACGTGAACACCACGGACTCTGCGGTGCGTATTACCCACTTGCCGACCGGCATCGTGGTGGCCATGCAGAACGAGAAGTCGCAGATCCAAAACCGTGAAGCCGCGATGCGCGTGCTTCGTTCGCGGCTGTTGGCACACCAGCAAGCTGAACTGGAAGCAGCCGCTGCAGAAACGCGTGCTTCACAGGTGCGAACGATGGACCGGTCAGAACGCATCCGGACCTATAACTTCCCCGAAAACCGAGTCGCCGATCACCGCACCGGGTACAAAGCCAACAACCTAGACCGGGTGTTGGAAGGGGATATGGACGCGCTGATCGATTCACTCATCGAAATGGACGAAGCCGAACGCATGGCAGCCCTGGGGCAACAGAACCAGGCCTCATGACCAGCGTCAATGAAGTCGTTCGTCAGGTGCAACTTCGGTTAAGCCAAGCCAAGATCGACTCACCCGCGGCAGAAGCGGCGATGATCATTTCCCACGTGGTCGGAGTATCACGTGGGAAACTTGGTGTCATGCAGGCGCTGGGGGAGCACCTAGACTCCGCGACGGTCGAACGGATTGTTGATCTGGTAGACCAACGTGCCAAGCGCATACCGTTACAGCACCTGACCGGTGAAACGACGTTCTATGGTGTCGACCTGAAGATCGAACCCGGCGTGTTCATACCTCGGGTCGAAACAGAAGTGCTTGTCGAAACAACACTGGAGCACTTCGCGGACACCACGGGGGAGTTGAAAATTCTCGACCTGTGTACCGGTAGCGGTGCGATCGCTGCAGCACTGGCAGACCAATTCGGCCGTCGCAGTGTCCCCACAAGGATCTGGGCTGTTGAACTCGATCCCACTGCTGCTGAGCTGGCACGACACAACACGCGCGACTACAACGTGACCGTGTTGTGCGCAGATGCCACCAAAACTGCGGCCGTGATCGGCGCAGATCCAGAGTTGGCAACACTGCTGGGCACATTTGATGCCGTGGTATCCAATCCGCCCTATATTCCTACCGCCACCCCCGTGACCCAGACCGAAGCCGAGCAAGATCCCTCCCTGGCACTGTATGGCGGTTCTTCCGACGGGCTGGCAGTGCCGTTGCGTGTCGTTGACCAAGCGGCTAGATGGCTAGCGCCTCACGGGTTTTTCATGATGGAACACGATCACACGCATGCAGCCGAACTCGCCGCAATGATGCGGCAAAGTTCCACCTGGCATAAGGTCCATACCATCCGGGATCTGACCGATACCGACCGATTCGTGTCAGCTCTGCGGGCAGAATAAACGCAACGCGCACCGAAACCGGCCCCAACCCTGGCACAATGACTAACGTGACACAGCTGTTCGACGCTCAACAACCCGATCAACGATCCACCGCGATTACCAAGGCCACCCAGGCGATTCGGCAACGCGACGTGATCGTTTTGCCCACCGATACCGTTTACGGGATCGGCGCAGACGCTTTCAGCCCGCAGGCCGTAGCGGTCCTGCTAGCGGCCAAGGGACGCTCCCGGCAATCACCGCCACCGGTTCTGATCGGAAACATTCAGGTGCTAGACGCATTGGCCGTCGACATCCCCGACACCGGGCGTCAACTGGCACAAACGTTCTGGCCCGGTGCGCTGACCCTAATCTTCAACGCACAACCGTCACTCACCTGGGATCTCGGTGAAACTCGAGGCACGGTTGCACTGCGCCTGCCCGATGATGAATTGGCGCAACAAATCTTGCAGCAAACTGGGCCCCTTGCGGTTTCCTCAGCCAATCGGCATGGTCAACCAGCAGCCGTCACCATTGACCAGGCGCAGGACGCCCTTGGCGAAGTCGTCTCGGTCTATATCGACGACGGGCCACGAGCCGAGCAACAAGCTTCCACCATCGTAGATTGCACCGTTACTCCGCACAGGGTGCTGCGCTCCGGGGCGATTACGATTGACCAACTACGCGCCGTCGTGCCCGATGTCCTGGACCTGGAGGACCCCGAACCACAGTCTGACGGCACCACTGTCACGGATGAATCATCGTCTCCGGAGGATTCTTCCTCCTCATGAAGGTTTATCTTGCGATCGTCGCCATCACGGCGCTGATCAGTTTCGCCCTGACGCCGATGGCTCGCATGTTGGGGGTGCGCGCACGCGTGTACACCCCCACCCGCAAGCGCGATATGCACCGCGAGCCGATACCCAAACTTGGGGGAGCGGCCATGGCTATTGCGGTCATTATCGTGATGGGGACCGCCTCGCTCGTGCCGTTTCTCGCCGGCATATATCAGGCCCCCATGCTCGGGATTTTATTGGCGATCCTAGTCGTCTTGATCATGGGCGTTGCCGATGACCTATGGGACTTGCACTGGACGATCAAACTTGCCGGCCAGATCGTAGCCGCAGGAGTGGTTGCAGCCGCAGGAATCCGTGTCGAAGCGATGCCGGTGGGATGGATCCACGTCGACAACGAAATCGCCCAGATCCTCATCACGATCTTCGTCATCGTGCTGACCATTAATGCTTTCAACTTCATTGATGGGCTTGATGGGCTGGCAGCTGGCGTAGCTGTGATCGGGGGGTCAGCTTTCTTTATCTACAGCTATCTGCTGACCCGCACCATCAACGCTTATGACTACTCGAACCTGGCCACCCTCTTGACAGCGCTACTGATCGGCGCGTGTCTCGGGTTTTTGCCCTTCAACTTCCATCCGGCTCGCATATTTATGGGAGAAGTTGGAGCCCAGTTGATCGGGCTGCTCATGGCTACCGCCGCCGTGGCAGTCACCGCAGATCTGGGAGCTTTAGAGGGCTTCCGGTTCCGAAACATCCCGGCATATATGCCGATCATCTTGCCGCTGGCTGTCATGCTGTTGCCGCTATTAGACCTATTTATGGCCGTGCTCCGCAGGACAGCCCGTAGAAGTTCACCGTTTAGCGCGGACCGAGGGCATATCCACCACAAACTCGTCGATGGTGGCTACACCCACCGACAAGCAGTCTTGCTGTTGTACCTTTGGAGCTTTGTCATAGGCTACGGAGCGGTCTCGCTGACGTACTTCCAGGCCGAAATAGTCATTGCAGTAACCGTGATTGCCATGGCCTTGCTGGTCTTATTGACGCTGCGGCCGTGGATTGTTCGGCGAGCCTACTATCGCAAGCTCAACCGAATGCGTGCGGATAGAGATGCTCAACGAACCGCACGACAAGGCAAAGAAACAGGTGATCCCCTTGGCAGCTAAGAAGATAAATCGGCGTGGATGGTGGGGCATCCTGCTCCACGCCACATGGCCCACTTTGCTCGCGGTGGCAATTACCGGTGTGATTTTTGGCATCACCCAGGGGGTCGAGGCGGGCTGGTCGGCGGGTATTTCTGGTGTTGTCGTCTGGTTTCTTTCAGCCATCAGTATTCTTGTCATTGCCCTGGTCTGGCGCAAACACCGCGATCTGGCAATTCCCCTTGCCATCGGCGCTTTTCTGGCCAAGATCGTGATATTAGGCGTCGCGTTAACGGTCATCCCACAGCCGGAGTGGCTGCATCCGACAGGGGCAGCAATCGGCGCTTTAGTAGGCATCGTCGTATGGCAAGTGGCTGAAGTGCTCGTGTTTATCAATACGAGACGTTTAATATATGTGTAGCTTTGTCAGTCACTGTGACAAAGCCAACATTTTCAACTAATTTTTCATCATCCTGCAGCTGATAAATGCGGTCTGACAAGGGATGACCCTGAAATCAAGCGTCTGCAGCGATCTTTTGTGTGAGTAACCTCTCACTTGTTTTGATAGATTGTGCTTCTACAGCCGATAGTAGTGAACGACTCAATGCGACACCGGTTAGGGTTTTTGCTAGACTATCCAAGGGCAAAAACGCGTTGAGAATCGCAACTGCCTACAATATTCCGGCAACATCCCCGAAGCAGGACGAAAAGGCCTGAACTTTCCTGTGGGATTCTTAAGAGAGGATTTGCGTGCTTCCACTCGTGCTAAGTTATCTCCCCACGCAGGGATACGTGCCGCCCACGATCGACGATGCGCATTCGCCAGACATCATTCCGTGGATGGCTGAGTACGGTACCGGTTTCGGTAAGCAAATGCTGATGATCATCTTGTCGATCATTTTGATCTGGGCATTCTTCGGCATTGCAATGCGCAAACCTTCCCTGGTCCCAAACCGGCTCCAGTGGATCGCCGAATCAGGGTACGAATTCGTTCGCAACGGTATAGGCAGAGACATCCTCGGCGAAAAATACTTCCGCCAGTGGGTACCGCTACTGTTTGCGACGTTTTTCTTTGTACTGCTGAATAATCTTTTTGGTGCTATCCCACTTCTGCAACTGCCCTCCTTCTCCCACGCAGGTGCGGCCTACGCGATCGCCATCATCATGTACATCGTGTGGATCGGTGTAGGGCTTCGCCATCACGGCATCAAATACTTCAAGCTGGCGGTGGTACCTGAAGGTGTGCCCGGTTGGATTCTGCCGCTTTTGGTTCCACTGGAGATCATCTCGAACTTTATCGTTCGCCCTCTGACGCACTCCTTGCGTCTGATGGCC
>JAJUIX010000004.1 GCA_029267455.1 Enteractinococcus sp.
ATTCAAGCGTTCGAACCACAGCTGGTCGAAGGTAAAGCCATTCAGCTGCACCCACTGGTCTGTGCCGCATTCAACGCGGACTTCGACGGCGACCAGATGGCGGTCCACCTGCCACTGAGCCCCGAAGCCCAGGCCGAAGCACGTCTGTTGATGCTGTCGTCGAACAACATCCTGAAACCATCCGACGGTCGCGCCGTTGCGGTGCCGTCGCAGGATATGGTCATCGGGTTGAACCACCTGACCGACGTCCGCGACGACGTCGAAGGGATTGGCAATAGCTACTCCTCGCTGGGCGAAGCCATCATGGCGATGGACGCCGGCCAGGTGCACCTCAACGCGACCGTCACCATTGGTGTCGACAACTTCGTACCTTCTGATGCACAGCCTGCACCAGAAGACTGGGAAGAAGGCGAACGCGCCTACCTGAAGACCACCATCGGTCGGGTACTGTTCAACCAGCTGCTCCCAGCCGACTACCCATGGGTTGAAGTCATCGCGACCAAGGGCACCCTTGGTGAACTCGTCAATGATCTTGCCGAGCGCTACCCGCTGGTCGAAACCGCACGAGCACTCGACAACCTCAAAGATGCCGGGTTCTACTGGGGCACCTGGTCTGGTGTCACGGTTGCTATTTCCGATATCACCTCGAACTTCGATAAGGCCTCCATCATGGAAGCCTACGAAGACCAGGCAGCCAAGGTACAAAGCCAGTACGACACCGGGCTGATCTCCGATGATGAACGTCGCGCTGAACTGATCGATACGTGGAATAACGCCACCGATGAAGTCGCCGACGCCATGATGAAGGGGATGGGTCGCCAGAACGCCATTAACCGTATGGTCACCTCCGGTGCCCGTGGTAACTGGCTGCAGGTTCGTCAGATCGCTGGTATCCGTGGTCTGGTAGCGAACCCGAAGGGTGAGATTATCCCACGTCCGATCAAGTCCTCCTACCGCGAGGGCCTGTCGGTACTGGAATACTTCTCGGCTACCCACGGTGCCCGGAAGGGTCTGGCCGATACCGCGCTGAAGACCGCAAACTCCGGTTACCTGACCCGTCGTCTCGTGGACGTTTCCCAGGACGTCATCGTGCGTGAAGAAGACTGTGGCACTCGCCGTGGCCTGAACACCACGATCGCCGAACCAAACGAAAACGGCGAACTGGTCCTGGTCGACGACATCGAAACCTCGGCATACTCCCGTGTGCTTGCTACCGATGCGAAAGACGCCGACGGCAACGTCATTGTCGAAGCCGGTGAAGATGTTGGCAGCACCAAACTGAACCTGCTGCGCGATGCAGGAGTCACCGAGATCAAGATCCGTTCGGTGCTGACTTGTGATTCCGCTGTGGGAACCTGCGCCAAGTGCTACGGTCGTTCCATGGCAACCGGTAAGGTTGTCGACATCGGTGAAGCAGTTGGTATTATCGCTGCGCAGTCCATTGGTGAACCAGGTACCCAGTTGACGATGCGTACCTTCCACACCGGTGGTGTTGCATCGGCCGACGATATTACCCAGGGTCTGCCACGTATTCAGGAGCTCTTCGAAGCTCGTACACCAAAGGGTGTTGCCCCAATCTCCGAGGTCGCCGGTCGTGTGACCATCGAAGAAGACGACAAACAAGTGCGTCTGGTGCTCACCCCGGATGACGGCTCCGAAGAGATGGTTTATCCGGTCCTGCGCCGTTCACGGCTGCTTGTTGAGGACGGCGAGCACGTCGACGTCGGTACCCAGCTGGTCGCCGGTGCGATCGATCCGAAGCAGGTCCTGCGTGTTCTTGGTCCACGCGCCGCCCAGAAATTCCTGGTCGACGAGGTCCAAGAGGTCTACCAGTCCCAGGGTGTTGGCATTCACGACAAACACGTGGAAGTCATCGTCCGCCAGATGCTACGTCGCGTCACCATCATTGATTCCGGTGACACCGACCTGCTCCCAGGCGAACTGGCCGACCGCGCCCAATTCGTTGCCGCCAACCGCGCAGCTGTTGCCGAAGGCAAACGCCCAGCAGTTGGTCGTGACGAACTGATGGGTATCACCAAGGCCTCGCTGGCAACCGACTCGTGGCTATCGGCCGCCTCCTTCCAGGAGACCACCCGCGTACTCACGCAGGCCGCCATGGAAGGTAAGGCTGACCCACTGCTCGGTCTCAAGGAAAACGTCATCATCGGTAAGCTCATCCCAGCCGGTACCGGCCTGGAGCGCTACACCAATGTTGCCGTTGAACCAACCGACGACGCCAAAGCCAATATGTTCTCCGGTGCAGCCGCATTCCCGGACTTCGATTACCCGGGCATGGACACCGAAATCGGTGGCGACTTCCACGCGATCCCGCTGGAAGACTACGGAATGGGCGGAGACTTCCGCTAACCCCGTAGCCACCTGACAAAGGCAAAATAATGGAGCCAGTGCGAATTTTCGCACTGGCTCCATTGCTATCTGATCAGATGTGGTTAGCGGGATTCCAACGAACGGTTCCGCACCAACCGGGCCATGAATAAGCTGTACAGACCAGCAAACCAGGCAAGGCCGATACCAAACCAATTCACCGGATCTGTTGCGATCAACGCGATCACACCAATCACCATGAGCAGTCCACCCAACCCGGTCAGGATGAGCACCAGAGAGGTTCGGGGAGGCGTTGCAGAAAGTGAATCACGTGAACTCATAAAACGACCACCTTTACGTCGAGAAGAGATAACTTCGATATCCTCTACGCTAATGACTTCAAGGGAATATCGGCCAAAAGTTGTTCCATCCGCATATATTTATGGCAAGACACCAACACGTCCGACTGGGTACACGACCTTATCCGCGACGGTCCATGTACATCCGGAACGCCCGCGTCAGCACCTTATTGATGGGATAGTCCCATTCGCCCATCGTCTCCACGACGTCGGCTCCCATGGTGGTTTTGAAACGGGTCAGCCCGGCTAGCTCGTGTTCTTTATTCAACGTGGCTGACACCCCGCCGAGGTCGTAATAGCGAGCCCCGGCTTCCAGGCTGAGTTTGATTTGTTCCAGCTGCAACCCGCGAGGAGCATACCGCTTCGACTCCGCTCGAGTCGATGCGCCATAGACATACCAACCAGTGTTTTGCTGTTGCACATAAATAGCCGAAGCTAACAGTTGATCCTCATAGTGAGCAAACAGCACTTGGCACTGGGCTATATCCGATGCATTGAGAGCATCAAACATGGCTTCGAAATACCACTGCGGTCGACCAGTGAAGTCATCTCGTTGTGCGGTCTCTTCATACAGGGCCTGCCATTTGCTCATCTCGGCGCGTCCACCCGAGGAGATGGTCAGATCAGAGCGCGTGGATTTGCGCGTCTGACGACGGGAAGTACTGTCCATACGCATAAGGACATCTTCAACCGCCTGAACAAACTCAGGTGATTCGCGATCAGCGCGCTGCTCCGGGGTCAGTTGTGGAAGCGGGATGCGCGCCTGGAACTGTGCTTGCCCTGATCCGAAATCTTCCGTCAACTCGGGCTTCTCCCAGCCTAGCCGGGTGAGCGTATCTTCCATCGACCATGCCGTGACGTGCGATTCGGCGGGCCGCAAATCTGGGATGAGATTGTGCTCATTGGCCGACAGTGCTTTTCTGACGTCTTCAGCTTCCCAACGCCGCAGGACGAACGGTAAGCCCATTCGGAGCAGAAAGGCTCCTTGCGCGCGAGCGTATGGCACCAGAGGTTCCAGAAGAGATTCCAGAGCAACAGTCTCTGGGTCAAAGACTGGTCCATCAGCGATATACGCTAAGCTCCGGCCACGCAACCCTGGAACGGGGATCGGACGGTACAGCACGAGCGATGCAGCTACGAGTTCATCGTTATCCCACCAACCTATTGACTGACTACGCCACGCTGGTTTGGTCTTAGGCCAGAGGGGGTTCTGCAGAAATGACGCCGCCTCCTGCTGTGCCAGGAAGTGATGATGCTGCGCAGGGGTGATCTCTTGAATATTCAGGGTCTTATGAAGTGTCACGCTTCCAGGGTACCCCAGTCATCGAAGACCCCCCGAGGTAGAGCGACGGAGGCCACGTCTGGCAGTTGTTAGACTCATCCACTATGAGCTCATTGATCCCGGCGTCCCAATCCTTTGTACCGGTCATCACCGGAGGAGACCTTGGCGCGTATACGCTGGCCCGCGAATTTCACGAAGCGTACCAGGTGAAATCGGCAATCGTCCCCACCGCTGAAAATCTCGTGGTCGGCGGCAGCAAGATTACTCACCTTTATCCCGCTGGCCCGATGTTCGATCCGGAACACGTCGTGCAGCATCTCGGCAGCGTTGCTCAACAGCTGCGAGGCGATGGTTCACGGCCCCTGCTCCTTATGCCAGGCTATGACCACCTCGTTCGTATCGTGATCGATCACGCTCAGAAACTACGGGCCATGGGATACGTCTTTCCTGAACTCACTGCCGAACAGCTGGATCGTGCCTCGCTCAAAGAAGAGTTCTATGCACTCTGCGATGATTTGGGCATCAAATATCCAAAGACCGCCACCATGGACTGCTCACAAGGCGTCCAGAGCGTGGACGGCTTTGTGAATTCTCTGACCGAAACTAGCCTGGAGTATCCCCTCATCCTCAAAGCGGGTGACGGTGCAGCGTGGGCCAATACGCGCTTCCCAGGACGTCGTAAGGTCCACTTTCTCTATGAGCCACAACAACTGGCTGACGTCATCACACACGCGATCAACGCTGGATACCGGGGTTCGCTTATCATCCAGCAGTTCATTCCAGGACCGGATTCAAATCTTCGCATCCTGACCCACTTTCGCGATCGTACCGGCCAGAACGTTTTGACCGGACTTGCAGAAGTCATCGTTGAAGACCACGCCCCAGGACTTGAAGGGAACTCCCGTGCCCTCGTTGCAGTCGCCGACGAGACGATAGAAGCCCAAGGGGCCCGCCTCATGGAGGCTCTAGATTGGCATGGTTTCGGAATGTTTGATATCAAAATTCATGAGACCACGGGTGAGGCGTATTTCTTAGAGATGAATCCGCGGTTGGGCCGCCATCATTACTATTTGACGGTTGCGGGGGCAAACCCTGCCGAATACCTCTACCGGGAACTCATTGAGGAAACCTCCCATGGGCAGCCCATAGTTACGGACGGCCCAGCAGCATCATTGACGATTCCTCTGAAGCTTGCCCAGCACTATGCCGCACCACATCAGCAGTCGCAGCTCGATGCAGCGCGACGCGCCAAACGGATTGGTTGGCCGTTGCAATACCCCAAAGATCGGAGCATCAAACGCGACCTGTACCAGCGCTACCGCCTCACGAAAGCAGCCAATGAAGTTGCTCACACCCCAGGCACTATGAACAGCTAGCAAGCGGAACCGCCAGCCCACCCTGGCTGGTGCCATGAACTTGCTTAAGAACTCCCGAATCTGACAAGATCGCAGCGAAATTGTGGCATTGTGACCGAACCTGGTACACTAGGAACGATTGTTTCAATGTGGCAGTAGGACTCTGTCCGGGTTGCGGGGAACTTGCGCAACAAATGCCACCTTTTTGCACGTCTAAAGACGAAATCTTGTAGACGTCGAAAAAAGACCAAGCTTTCTTTCGATTCGATGCGCATCATTGTGCTCGGACCGTTCGAAAGAAGATGAGATTATACGGAGAATATTTTGCCAACAATTCAGCAGCTGGTCCGCAAGGGCCGGACACCAAAGCCAAAACGTGTTGGCGCGCCTGCTCTTGACTCGCGCCCAATGCGTCGTGGCGTGTGCACTCGCGTGTACACCACCACACCAAAGAAACCGAACTCCGCGCTGCGTAAAGTCGCACGTGTTCGTCTGGCCGGTGGTATTGAAGTAACCGCCTACATCCCAGGCGAAGGCCACAACCTTCAGGAGCACTCCATTGTGCTCGTACGTGGCGGTGGCGTGAAAGACCTCCCAGGTGTTCGCTACAAGATCGTCCGCGGCGCTCTGGATACCCAGGGTGTTAAAGATCGCCGTCAGGCTCGTAGCCGTTATGGTGCCAAGAAGGAGAAGAACTAACACATGCCACGTAAAGGACCTGCGCCCAAGCGCCCACTGGTAAATGACCCTGTGTACGGTTCGGCCTTGGTCAGCCAGTTGATTAATAAAGTTTTGGTTGATGGTAAAAAATCGACCGCTGAACGTATCGTGTACGGTGCCCTCAACGGCACCCGTGAAAAAGGCGGCGACGATCCAGTCGCGACACTGAAAAAAGCGTTGGACAACGTCCGCCCCGCCCTCGAAGTCCGCTCACGCCGTGTTGGTGGCGCTACCTACCAGGTACCTGTTGAGGTCAAGCCTGGTCGTGCTACCGCTCTGGCTCTGCGCTGGCTCGTGACCTTCTCGAAAGCACGCCGCGAAAAGTCCATGACTGAGCGACTGACAAATGAAATTCTGGATGCTTCCAACGGACTGGGTGCAGCTGTAAAACGTCGTGAGGACGTGCACAAGATGGCTGAAGCTAACAAGGCGTTTGCCCACTACCGCTGGTAAACCAAACACCAACTCAGTACTCAATCCGAGCCGTTGCCTCACCCAGGAGTCTGTGGCTCACGGAAACAGGCAACAACCAAGGGAGAACCTGTGGCACAACAAGAAGTGCTTACCGACCTCACAAAAGTTCGTAACATCGGCATCATGGCTCACATTGACGCCGGTAAAACCACCACGACCGAGCGCATCCTTTTCTACACCGGTGTAAGCCACAAACTGGGCGAAACCCACGACGGTGCTTCAACCACCGACTGGATGGATCAGGAAAAAGAGCGCGGTATTACCATTACCTCTGCCGCTGTCACCAGCTTCTGGCACGGTAACCAGATTAACGTCATCGACACACCAGGCCACGTGGACTTCACCGTTGAAGTCGAACGTTCCCTGCGTGTGCTCGACGGTGCCGTTGCTGTATTCGACGCTAAAGAAGGCGTAGAACCACAGTCCGAAACCGTGTGGCGTCAGGCAGACAAATACGGTGTGCCCCGTATTTGCTTCGTCAACAAAATGGACAAACTTGGGGCAGATTTCTACCACACGGTAGAAACCATTAAGTCACGTCTTGGTGCTAAGCCACTGGTTATGCAGCTGCCAATCGGCGCTGAGAATAACTTCATCGGCGTGGTCGACCTGGTCACCATGAAAGCTTTCGTTTGGCCAGAAGATGCCAAAGGTGACACCGCCCTTGGTGCAAACTACGAAATTCAGGACATTCCAGCTGAACTGCAGGAACGTGCTGAAGAGTACCGTAATGAACTGATCGAATCAGTTGCTGAGTCATCGGAAGAACTGATGATGAAGTACCTGGACGACGGCGAATTGACCGAAGAAGAGATCAAAGCCGGCGTTCGTGCGTTGACGATCGCTGACGAAGCTTACCCAGTGTTCTGTGGTTCCGCTTTCAAAAACCGTGGTGTTCAGCCAATCATCGACGCTGTCGTTGACTACCTGCCATCGCCACTGGACGTCGCATCAGTCGTTGGTCACTCCATCAAGGACCCTGAAGAAGAACTGGTTCGCAAACCAAGCCTGGACGAGCCATTCTCGGCCCTGGCCTTCAAGATTGCGGCCCACCCATTCTTCGGTACCCTGACCTACATCCGTGTTTACTCCGGTAAGATCTCTGCGGGCGATCAGATCCTGAACGCTACCAAGCAGAAACAAGAACGGGTTTCACGTCTGTTCCAGATGCACGCCAACAAGGAAAACCCTGTTGACGAAGCTCAGGCCGGTCACATCTATGCTGTTGTAGGACTCAAGGACACCACCACCGGTGACAGCCTCGCAGCCAAAGAGGCACCGATCATTCTGGAATCCATGGAATTCCCAGAACCTGTGATCTCGGTTGCGATTGAGCCAAACTCGAAGGGTGACCAGGAGAAGCTGTCGACCGCTATTCAGCGTCTATCGGCAGAAGACCCAACCTTCACCGTCAGCCAGAACGAAGAAACCGGTCAGACCGAAATCGGCGGTATGGGCGAGCTGCACCTCGATGTGCTTGTCGACCGTATGAAGCGCGAGTTCAAGGTTGAAGCAACCGTTGGTAAACCACAGGTTTCGTACCGCGAAACCATTCGCAAGAAGGTTGAATCGGTTGACTACACCCACAAGAAACAAACCGGTGGTTCCGGTCAGTTCGCGAAGGTCGTCGTGACCTTCGAACCGCTGGATACCGAGGACGGCGAGATCTACGAATTCGAGAACGCCGTGACCGGTGGTCGCATTCCTCGTGAATACATCCCATCTGTTGATCAGGGTATTCAGGAGGCTATGCAGTTCGGTGTACTTGCCGGCTACCCAATGGTTGGCGTTAAGGCAACCTTGGAAGATGGCGCCTACCACGATGTCGACTCGTCTGAAATGGCGTTCAAACTTGCAGGCTCTCAGGTCTTCAAGGAAGGTATCAAACGCGCCAAGCCGGTTCTTCTCGAACCGATCATGTCCGTTGAGGTCCGCACTCCTGAAGAATACATGGGAGATGTGATTGGTGACCTGAACTCCCGTCGCGGTACCATTGAATCTATGGAAGACGCCTCAGGGGTCAAGGTCGTCAAGGCCCACGTGCCACTGTCTGAAATGTTTGGCTACATCGGTGATCTGCGCTCCCGCACTCAGGGTCGCGCCGTATACACCATGACCTTCCATTCATACGGTGAAGTACCTGCTGCCGTCTCAGAAGAAATTATTCAGAAACACTCCGGCGAGTAACTTAGACTTATTTGCTGGCTAGATTTGTGGTGGTGTGCCTGGTCCGCCAGGGCCACCACCAGCCAAATACCGTGTCGCCCCGAACACGATATTTGGTTCAGGACTAGGGTCCGGTCCGCATTGGCGGCCGAGGTTGTTTAGCAATCCACGGACCGGTCCTAACCACCGGGGAAACTAGGAAAACCAACATCTGACGTAGACTGGACCAAAGTCAGACCGCCACAAGCGGCTGCATGTCCTTCTCCAGTCGAACAGTTCTAGGAGGAATCTGTGTCGAAGGCAAAGTTCGAGCGGACAAAGCCGCACATTAACATCGGTACCATCGGTCACGTTGACCATGGTAAAACCACCCTGACCGCTGCGATCTCCAAGGTACTAGCCGATAAGTACCCAGAGTTCAACGAACAGCGCGACTACGCCGATATCGACGGTGCTCCTGAAGAGCGCCAGCGCGGTATTACTATTAACGTTTCACACGTTGAGTACGAGACCGAAAAGCGTCACTACGCACACGTTGACGCCCCAGGTCACGCGGACTACATCAAGAACATGATCA
Source organism: Enteractinococcus sp. (assembly GCA_029267455.1). Lineage (GTDB taxonomy): Bacteria > Actinomycetota > Actinomycetes > Actinomycetales > Micrococcaceae > Yaniella. Next base: position 9,259 of record JAJUIX010000004.1, read on the forward strand.
CTGGTGCTGCTCAGATGGACGGCGCGATCCTCGTTGTTGCCGCTACTGACGGCCCAATGGCTCAGACCCGCGAACACGTTCTGCTGGCCAAGCAGGTTGGTGTACCTGCTCTGCTGGTAGCCCTGAACAAATCCGACATGGTCGACGATGAAGACCTGCTGGAACTGGTCGAAATGGAAGTTCGCGAACTTCTCTCCTCCCAGGACTTCGACGGCGATAACGCCCCAGTTATCCGCGTCTCCGCTCTCAAAGCCATTGAAGGCGACGAGAAGTGGGTCAAGTCTGTAGAAGAACTCATGGAAGCAGTTGACGAGTACATCCCAGAACCAACTCGTGACCGTGACAAGCCATTCTTGATGCCGATCGAAGACGTCTTCACCATTACCGGTCGCGGTACCGTGGTGACCGGTCGTGCAGAGCGCGGTACCCTCGCACTCAACTCTGAAGTTGAAATCGTAGGTATCCGTGAATCCCAGAAGACCACCGTTACCGGTATCGAGATGTTCCACAAACAGCTCGACGAAGCATGGGCAGGCGAAAACTGTGGTCTGCTGCTTCGCGGTCTGCGTCGTGAAGATGTTGAACGTGGGCAGGTTGTTGTCGAGCCAGGCTCGATCACACCACACACCAAGTTCGAAGCAAACGTCTACATTCTGTCCAAGGACGAAGGTGGCCGTCACAACCCGTTCTACTCGAACTACCGTCCACAGTTCTACTTCCGTACCACTGACGTAACCGGTGTTATCACCCTGCCAGAAGGTACCGAAATGGTCATGCCAGGTGACACCACCGAGATGAGCGTTGAACTGATCCAGCCTATCGCTATGGAAGAAGGCCTCGGCTTTGCTATCCGTGAAGGTGGACGTACCGTTGGTTCCGGTCGTGTAACCAAGATCATTGAGTAAGTTTGCCTTACCATTGATAAGCTAGCGAATCGCTAGTAATCCAGGAGAACCCCCGGCATCGGTCGGGGGTTTTCTTGTGTCTGGACTGACCACTCCGCAGAAACTACCTTCGGGCGGAGCAAGCAGAAGATGAATGGTGAGGCTGCAATGCCGATGCAAAATTGCTAAGCTATACAGGCGGTGCGAACCCTTCATCGTGGGTCTTCAACGATCCGCTGGTCAATTCGCATTGTGCAACCTTTTCTGTCATAATAGACAGGTTGCTCAAAACAACTGTGCCTAGAAGCCGATGAACCGGCCAGTTGCACTGAACACTCGAGCACATATCAACTTCCCGGACAATGCAATAAAGCACTGTCCGGCGAGCATAGAATTTTGGTCTCATATAGCCGAGGAACCCGGCGACGGATTCGACTATATGAGCGAAAATAATGCATGCAACAGCTCACGCTGTCGGCATGTTCACAGGGACAGGTACTCAACTAGTACGGAAATGAGGCAGACGCCATGGCGGGACAAAAAATCCGCATCCGGCTGAAGTCGTATGATCACGAAGTGATCGACACTTCAGCGCGGAAGATCGTTGATACGGTCACACGCGCAGGCGCACAGGTAGTTGGCCCGGTTCCACTACCAACTGAGAAGAATGTGTTCGCCGTGATCCGTTCTCCGCACAAATACAAAGATAGCCGTGAGCACTTTGAAATGCGTACTCACAAGCGTCTTATCGACATTGTAGACCCGACTCCAAAGGCTGTTGATTCGCTGATGCGGCTCGACCTGCCAGCGGACGTCAACATTGAAATCAAACTCTAAGCTAGGGAGGTGCTGAGAGAACTATGACCACATCCCAAAAAAACGTCAAGGGATTGATGGGCACGAAGCTCGGCATGACCCAGGTATGGGACGAGAACAACAACCTCATTCCCGTTACTGTGGTTCAGGCTGAGCCTAACGTAGTGACCCAGCTTCGTAATGAAGAAACCGACGGCTACAGTGCCGTCCAGATTGCCTACGGAGCAATCGATCCCCGTAAAGTCACCAAACCACTGGTCGGACACTTTGACAAAGCCGGTGTGACCCCACGCCGCCACGTTGTCGAATTCCGTACCGGAGACGTCGCCAACTACGAACTCGGCCAGGACCTGACCGTAGAACAGTTCGAAGCTGGACAAAAAGTCGATGTCACTGCGAACTCTAAAGGTAAAGGTTTCGCCGGTGCCATGAAGCGTCACAACTTCGGCGGCTCCTTCGCGTCCCACGGTGCCAAGAAGAACCACCGTAAACCCGGCTCGGTCGGTGGCGCTGCTACCCCCGGTCGCGTGTTCAAAGGCAAGAAGCTTCCAGGCCGTATGGGCAACGTCAAAACAACCACTCAGAACCTGACTCTGCACAGCATTGATGCAGAGAACAACCTGCTGCTCATCAAAGGTGCAGTACCTGGCCCACGCGGTCGCGTTGTTCTGGTTCGCGATGCAGTGAAGGGAGCCTAGCACATGGCTGTCAAGAAAGTATCGGTGGATCTACCAGCTGAGCTCTTCGACGTCGAATCCAACGTTGCTCTCATGCACCAGGTTGTTAACGCACAGCTTGCTGCAGCACGTCAAGGCACGCACGCGACAAAGACTCGCGCCGAAGTATCCGGCGGTGGACGTAAACCGTTTCGTCAAAAGGGGACTGGCCGCGCTCGTCAGGGTTCCATCCGTGAACCACAGATGACCGGTGGTGGTATCGCCCACGGTCCACAACCGCGCGACTACTCCCAGCGCACCCCAAAGAAAATGAAAGCAGCAGCACTGCGCGGAGCACTGTCTGATCGTGCCCGCAATGGCCGCATTCACGTGGTCGAGTCCCTGGTCTCCCAGGACACTCCTTCGACCAAAGCTGCAAAGGCCGCGCTGGCTGAAGTACAAAACGAACGTCGCAACTTCCTGGTCGTCATCGACCGCGAAGATGACGTCACTGCCCTGTCAACTCGTAACCTGCAGCATGTGCACACGCTGTATGCGGATCAGCTCAACACCTATGACGTGCTAAAAGCTGATGACGTGGTCTTTACCAAGCCTGCATACGACGCCTTCGTGGCCGCTGCAAGCGCCAAATAGGAGGAGAGCACATGGCTATCAACATCGATAAGAATCCCCGCGACGTGATCCTTGCTCCCGTCGTGAGTGAAAAGAGTTACGCGGATATGGATGAAGGCCGTTATACCTTCATCGTGGATCCACGTTCCAATAAGTCTGAAATCAAATTGGCAATCGAAAAGATTTTCGATGTCAAAGTGGCTTCAGTCAACACCATGAACCGTGAGGGTAAGCGTCAGCGTACCCGCTTCGGATATGGCAGGCGCAAAGCTACCAAGCGTGCGGTTGTCACTCTGAGAGAAGGTTCCATCGACATCTTCGGAGGTCCGGCTCTCTAAGCCGGAGACCACTTGATCGAGGAATTTATTTATGGCAATTCGTAATTATAAGCCGGTAACCCCGGGCCAGCGCGGCTCGTCGGTTTCCGAGTTCACTGAAATAACCCGAAATGCGCCAGAAAAGTCGTTGCTGCGTCCACTGTCGAAAACCGGCGGCCGCAACAACACCGGGCGCATCACATCACGTCACCGTGGTGGCGGACATAAGCGCCAGTACCGTCTGGTCGACTTCCGTCGTCACGATAAAGATGGCATCCCGGCCAAGGTCGCGCATATCGAATACGACCCGAACCGTACCGCCAACATTGCTCTGTTGCACTACGTCGATGGAGCCAAGCGCTACATCCTCGCCCCAGCTCGTCTGAAGCAGGGCGACATGGTGGAGTCTGGCCCAAATGCCGACATCAAGCCAGGCAACAATCTGCCACTTCGCAACATCCCACTGGGTACCGTTCTCCACGCTGTGGAACTGCGCCCAGGCGGCGGTGCCAAGCTGGCCCGTTCCGCTGGTGCCTCCATCCAGCTGGTTGCTCGCGAAGGCAAATTCGCACAACTGCGCCTGCCTTCGGGTGAAATCCGTAATGTTGACAGCCGCTGCCGCGCCACCGTTGGCGAAGTCGGCAATGCTGAACAAATCAACATTTCGTGGGGTAAAGCCGGCCGTATGCGCTGGAAAGGCGTCCGTCCACAAACTCGTGGTGCCGCGATGAACCCTGTGGATCACCCACACGGTGGTGGTGAAGGCCGTACATCCGGTGGTCGTCACCCATCGAACCCGCGCGGTAAGAAGGAAGGCCGTACCCGTCGTCCAAACCGGGCAAGCGACCAGTACATCGTGCGTCGTCGTCCGAAAAGCAAGAAGAATCGATAGGAGCTGATCTCTTTATGCCACGCAGCCTGAAGAAGGGCCCCTACGTAGATCAGCACTTGTACCTGAAGGTTCTTGCTGAGAACGAAAAGGGCTCCAAAAACGTCATCCGCACCTGGTCACGTCGTTCTATGATCATCCCGGACATGCTGGGTCACACCATCGCTGTCCATGACGGTCGCAAACACGTGCCGGTGTTCATTACCGAATCCATGGTCGGACACAAATTGGGAGAATTCGCGCCAACGCGTACCTTCCGCGGCCACTCCAAGGACGACCAGAAAGGCCGCCGCTAGTCGCGGTCGGCTGATCTTAGAGAGGATTAAGCAATGGAAGCCAAGGCAATTGCACGCTATCTGCGTGTTACGCCAATGAAGGCCCGGCGCGTCGTCGACCTTGTTCGTGGTAAGCAAGCGAATGAAGCCCTGGCCATTTTGAAGTTCGCCCAGCAGGGCGCAGCTGATCCGGTGCGCAAAGTACTCGCTTCTGCAGTATCGAATGCCCGGGATAAAGCAGACCGTGAAGGCCTGGCCTTCAACGAAGACGAACTGTTTGTCAGTGAAGCTTACGTTGATGAAGGCCCAACCATGAAGCGCTACCGTCCACGCGCTCAGGGACGTGCCTTCGAAATCAAAAAACGCACCAGCCACGTCACTATGGTTGTTGCGATCGATGAAGATCAGAAAGGTGGGACCAACTAAATGGGTCAGAAAATTCACCCACACGGATTCCGCCTCGGCATTACCAAAGATCACGTTTCCCGTTGGTTCGCTGACTCGAACGTTGATGGGCAGCGCTACAAGGATTTTGTCAAAGAAGACGTCAAAATCCGCAGCCTGCTCGAAGACGGCATGGAACGTGCTGGTATTTCCAAAGTAGAGATCGAACGTACCCGCGATCGTGTCCGCGTTGACGTGCACACCGCTCGCCCAGGTATTGTCATCGGTCGCCGTGGTGCGGAAGCTGATCGCATTCGCCGTGAACTTGAAAAACTCACTGGCAAGCAGATTCAGCTCAACATCCTAGAAGTCAAGAAACCAGAACTCGATGCACAGCTGGTAGCACAAGGTGTAGCCGAACAGCTCACCGCGCGTGTGGCATTCCGCCGCGCAATGCGCCGGTCCATCCAGTCGGCAATGCGCGCCGGCGCCGAGGGTATCCGTATTCAGGTATCCGGTCGTCTGGGCGGTGCAGACATGGGTCGTACCGAGTTCTATCGTGAAGGTCGTGTGCCACTGCACACCCTGCGCGCCAACATTGACTTCGGTAAGTTCGAAGCCAAGACCACTTACGGACGCATTGGCGTCAAAGTGTGGATCTACAAGGGCGACTTCACCGATAAAGAACTGGCAGCTCAGGAAGCAGCCGCGCCATCCGGTCGTGGCCGCGGTGGTCGTGGTGGACGCCGTCGTCGCGGTGGGGCCCAACAGGGTGCACGCGCCGGCGCTCAAGGAGGCAAAGCCTAATGCTTATCCCACGTCGCGTAAAATACCGTAAGCAGCACCGTCCCGGCCGTAAAGGTATGGCCAAAGGTGGCACCGAAGTCGCATTCGGTGACTGGGGACTGCAAGCGACCACTCGTGCCTATGTAACGAACCGTCAGATTGAGGCAGCTCGTATTGCCATGACCCGTTACATCAAGCGCGGTGGTCACGTCTGGATCAATATTTTCCCAGACCGCCCACTGACCAAAAAACCAGCCGAAGTTCGCATGGGTTCGGGTAAAGGCTCCCCAGAATTCTGGGTAGCCAACATCAAGCCCGGCCGTGTCATGTTCGAACTGTCTGGTGTCAGCGAGCAGGTCGCCCGCGAAGCTCTGCGTCTGGCCGCTCACAAGCTGCCACTCAAAGCTCGCATTATCCGCCGAGAGGGTGGTGAATAAACATGGCACTGGGTTCACCAGAACTGACAACAGATGCTCTGGACGGTTTCGATAACGCACGTTTGCGTGAAGAACTCGACAAAGCAAAAGCCGAGTTATTCAACCTGCGCTTCCAAGCGGCAACCGGTCAAATTGAAAACACCGGTCGTATCAAAGTCGTCAAACGCGACATTGCACGGATCTTGACCGTGCTGCGCGAACGCGAACTTGGTATCCGCGAAGAAGTCGAAGCCAGCGAAGAAGACATCAAAGATAAGAAGAAAAGCCGCAAGTAGGCTGAGGAGGAATCACAGTGACTGAGTCTGTTGAGACCGCAGCCGCTCCAGAGCGCAACTACCGCAAAACTTTGCGCGGGGTAGTCGTTTCCGACAAGATGGACAAAACCATCGTCGTTGAAATCGAATACTTCAAACAGCACGCTCTGTACGGCAAAATTATGCGTCGCACCAAGCGTGTCAGCGCCCATGACGAAGAAAATACCGCCGGCATCGGCGATATTGTTCGTCTAGCTGAGACGCGTCCGCTTTCAAAAACAAAGCACTGGCGCCTGACCGACATCATCGAACGCGCTAAGTAAGCGCTAGCAACTACCGCAACATCCGCATCAGTAGCCCTGGTGCGGATGTTGTGTTTAACAAACAATCGGGCAAGAAGCAACTCATTCGGGGGAGTGGCGGCCAACGATTTTCCAAAACCCCCGGATATGAGGTAGCATGTTGTAGCTGTGCCCTTTTCATGGCTCGGCCATCCACCGAGCATCTGACGAAAAGTCAGCACAGCATCTTGCAACAACGTGCCTCGGCCCTGGCTCAAAAGCACTGTGAGATAGCCTGCCTCTTCGCGCAGACCGTTCTCATACGTCTCACCTAGCTGGGGGTAAGCACAGCAAGAATATTTCCATGACCGTTCCGCAAGGCTCGACCCAACAGAGGGTTGAGAACCAGCGAGACAAGCAGGAGTAAGCAAGTGATTCAACAAGAATCGCGGCTCAAAGTTGCCGACAACACCGGTGCGAAAGAAATTCTCACCATCCGTGTCCTCGGTGGCTCAGGACGCCGCTATGCATCCATCGGCGACGTAATTGTCGCTTCCGTTAAAGACGCTATCCCAGGCGGCGCCGTGAAAAAGGGCGACGTCGTCAAAGCTGTCGTTGTTCGTACGAAAAAATCCGTACGTCGCGCGGATGGCTCATACATCAGCTTCGATGAAAACGCCGCTGTCATCCTCCGTCAGGATAACGAACCACGCGGTACCCGTATCTTCGGACCGGTGGCCCGTGAGCTTCGTGACAACCAGTTTATGCG